>JBKHXC010000288.1:0-2502 GCA_046566225.1 Acidimicrobiia bacterium | reverse complement strand
GCGAGCCCGCCTGCAGTCGCCGCTCCGGGCACGTGGATGGCCCGGATCAACGGCTACCGGGCCCAGCACGGCCTGCCACCGTTGACCGAGGACGTCTCGCTGAGCGCCGTGGCCCACACGTGGACCCAGACCATGGCGGCCACGAACAACCTCGCCCACAACCCGCTGCTCGCCCAGCAGGTGACGCTGCCGTGGACGCGCCTCGCCGAGAACGTCGGGTACGGCGCCGATGAGGCGTCGGTCTTCCAGGCGTTCGTCAACTCGGCTCCCCACCGAGCGAACCTGCTCGGCCCCTTCAACGGGATCGGCGTCGGCCAGGTGCTCTCGGGAGGCCGCCTCTGGACGACCCACGTGTTCGTGGCCACCACCGCGGCCCTGCAGCCGCCTGCCCCGCCCCCTCCGCCGCCGCCGCCCGGGTCCACCAACGCCTACCCCGGCGGGTTCGCCGGCGGGATCTTCGTCGCCGCCGGGCGGCCCGGAGCGGCCGGAGCACCGAGGGTGATCACCGGCGCCGACACCGGCGGCGGGCCCCACGTCCGCGTCTTCGCCCCCGACGGCAGCGCCATGGGCGGCGGGTTCTTCGCCTACCCGAGCGGCTTCGTCGGTGGCGTGCGGGTGGCGGTGTACGATGTCGACCCTTCGAGCCCGGGCGATGAGGTCATCGCTGCGCCCGGCCCCGGCGGGGGCCCGAACGTGAAGGTGTTCAGAGGTGATGCCCAGGGCGTCAACGCCCAGCCCCTGTACTCGTTCTGGGCCTACGACCCCCGTTGGGCCGGCGGCGTCTACGTGGCCTGCGGAGACGTGAGCGGCGACGCTCGCGCCGAGATCATCACCGGCGTCGGCCCCGGCGGCGGCCCCAACGCCCGGGTCTTCACCGCCAACGGGAGCCTGCTCAGCTCGTTCTGGGCCTACGACCCCCGGTTCGTGGGTGGGGTCATCGTGGCCGCCGGCAAGGTCGACGCAGGGACGGCCAAGGAGCGGGTCATCACCGGCGTCGGCCCCGGCGGCGGGCCGCACGTGCGGACCTTCCTCGGCAACGGCACGGCTCTCGGCGGCGGCTTCTTCGGCCTCGACCCGAGCCTGCCAGGCGGCGTCTTCGTGTCGGCTGGTGACGTGACCGGTGACGGCGTCGACGAGATCGTCGTGGGCGCCGGTGCGGGCGCCGCCAGGGTGCGCATCCTCAACAAGGACGGCGCCCAGGTGCGGCCCGACCAGATCGCCTTTTCCACCGGCACCGAGCGGGGGGCGCGCGTCGCCGTCGGCGACCTTCCGTCGGGCCGGATCGTCGCCGGCCAGGGCCCGGGCTCGCTGCCCCTGTGGAGGCTCCTGACCCCGTGAGCCGGCGGCCGACCGGAGCGGGACCCGCTGGCCGAGCGGGCCGCTCCTCGGCGTCGCCTCCCTGGACCGCCGGCGTCTCGGACCGGAGCCGGTGCGGGCGCGAAGATGGCCGTCGTGCCGGCACCCGAGCAGCACCCCCCTCCGGCGGCCGGGCGGAGCCCGCTGCTGCGGGCCACGGTCGATCGGCTGGTGGAGCCGCTCATCGTCGCCTGGCTGGCGGGCGTGGACAAGCGAACGGCCAGCATGGGCGAGCGCCTGGCGGCGCTGGTGCAGGCCCACGACGCCGCGGTCGCCGCGGCGGCCGACGACCGGGCCCAGGCGGGGGCCGCTGCCGCCGAGCTCGAGCGGCGGCTGGCCCGTGCTGAAGCGAAGGTGGCGGCGCTCGAGGGCGAGCTGGAAGACGAGCGGGCCCGACGGGCCGCGGCCGTGGAGTCGCTCTCGACCCGGGTCGCCGACCAGTCGGCCCTGGCCCGACGGCTGGCCAGCCTGGAGGATGCCGTCGCCGGCACCCGCGGGTAGCGAGGTGGCTGCGCGTGATGACCGCTAGCACGCTCCGGCTGCCGCCGAGCAGCCAGACTGTCCTGGTGCGCCGCCTCAGCCGAGCCCTCACCGCCGCCCTCGCGAGCGGGTGCCTGCTCGTCGGCCTCTGTGCCGGAGCCGCCAGGCCGGCCGCCGCCAACGTCTCCATCTCCTTCCAGGGCGGAGGCCACGGCCACGGCGTGGGGATGCAGCAGTACGGCGCCTGGGGGCTGGCCAGCCAGGGCAAGGGCTACCCCGAGATCCTGCAGACCTACTACACGGGGATCTCGCTGGGCACGGCGCCAGCGCTCCCCGACGTCCGGATCGGGCTCACCACCGCCGCCGCCGGCTACGGCGTCACCGCCGTCACGCTCACCGCCAACCAGACGGTCACCCTCACGAACGGCCGGGGCGGACCGGTGGTGGGAACGGTGCCGCCGGGCGGAGCGGTCACCGTCCGGTCGGGGGCCGGCGGGGTCACCGTGGGAACGCTTGGCCCGTTCGCCTCCCTGGGCGCCGTCTACCCGAACCAGGACCCCGCGAACCGGCCGACCACCCCGCCGGTCCGGATCGCGCCGGTCACCTCCGTCCCCAGCGGCGTGGGTCTCGGCTGGGGCGACCTCCTGTTCTCGAGCAGTGCCTCCG
>JBKHXC010000287.1:0-1593 GCA_046566225.1 Acidimicrobiia bacterium | reverse complement strand
GCCTCGGCGACGCCGGCCAGGGCCCGGATGGCGTCGCCCGCCGGCGGGATGATCGCCCCGTGCCCGACGAGGAGGCGGGCCACCTCGTCGATCGACGCGCCGGGGGCCACGGGGACGTCGGCCCGGGAGGCCACCTCCCACAGCGCCGCCTGCAGGAGCAGCGTCACGCCCGGCCACGTCGCCGGCAGGCGGTCCCTGGCGCCGCGCCGGCGCAGCACCGGCAACTGGTACGCCTCCCGGCGCACCGCGGCCAGGGCGCCGGCGAGGTCGGCCTCCCGGGGCGGGGGCGGCGTGGGGCGGCGGTCGAGGACCGCCTCGTGGGCGGGCGCCGGACTCGTCTGCATGGTTTCCATGCCCCGATCGTGCACGCCGGCGGCGGCGGCGACCACTGGCAGGAACGACAACTTCCGCTAGAATGCTGCCATGGCCCGCCGCGCCAGGAGCCACACCGTCGCCGCCGTGGTGGCCCACGGCGTCGCCCCCTTCGAGCTGGCCGTCGCCTGCGAGGTCTTCGGGATCGACCGCTCGGACCTGGTGGACCCGTGGTACCGCTTCGTGGTGTGCGCGGCGGAGCCGCCGCCCATCCGCACGTCGGCCGGCTTCACCATCGACACCCCGCACGGGCTCGACGAGGTGCGCCGGGCCGACACCGTCATCGTGCCGGCGTGGGCTCCCTGCGACCGTCCCCTGCCCCCCGGGGTCGCCGACGCCCTGCGCACCGCCCACCGCCGCGGCGCCCGCATGCTGTCGGTGTGCTCGGGGGCCTTCGTCCTGGCCGCCGCCGGCCTGCTCGACGGCCGCCGGGCCACCACCCACTGGATGCACGCCGACCGGCTGGCCGAGCGCTACCCGTCGATCGACGTCGACCCCAGGGTGCTCTACGTCGACGAGGGCGACGTCCTGACCTCGGCCGGCACCGCGGCCGGCATCGACCTGTGCCTGCACGTCGTGCGCCTGGACCACGGTGCCGAGGTGGCCAACGCCGTCGCCCGCCGCATGGTCGTCCCGCCCCACCGCGACGGCGGGCAGGCGCAGTTCGTCGAGGCCCCCGTGCCCGACGGCGGCGGCGACGACTCGCTGGCCACCACCCTGGGGTGGATGCTCGAGCACCTCGACCGCCGGGTCACGGTGGACGACCTGGCCCGGCGGGCCCACATGAGCCCCCGCAGCTTCGCCCGCCGCTTCCGGGCGGCCACCGGCACCACGCCCCACCAGTGGCTGCTGGGCCAGCGGGTGCTGCTGGCGTCCCGCCTGCTGGAGACCACCGACCAGCCGGTGGAGCTGGTGGCCCGGCGCTGCGGGATGGGCAGCGCGGCGAGCCTGCGGGCCCACTTCTCCCGGCTGGTGGGGACCTCGCCGCTCGCCTACCGGCGCACGTTCCGCCGGGTGGACGAAGCGGTCTGAGCCTGGGCCCGCCGGGCCCTCCTAGGAGACTGGTGTCGAACCCGGCTCCTCCCGCCGGGCGGCGACGGGGCGGCCGAGAGACCGCTGGTCAGGCCCCCCGAGCCGTTCGGCCGCGTCAGCGGCCGACCCGTTTGACACCAGTCTCCTACGGGGCCAGCTGGCCCATCCGCACGGCGGTGGCCACCACGA
>JBKHXC010000286.1:0-1738 GCA_046566225.1 Acidimicrobiia bacterium | reverse complement strand
GGGGGATCCGGGGTGGCTCGGCGAAGGCCGAGCCGGTGTCGCCCCCTGGTAGTCGATAGCTGTTGCAGGCCCACGATCACCCGCGAGAAACGGAGCCTTTCGACCTCATGCCCCCCCTCGGAACGACCAGCGCGCTGCGGACGGTGAGGACGCCGGTCGCCCTCGCCGCCCTCCTGGCGCTCATCGCCGCCCTCCTGGCCAGCCCCCCGGCCGGCGCCGTCGTCGGCCAGGTCCGCGCCGCGCCCGACTACCCGCTCCACCCCACGGCCAACGCCGGAGCGGCCCGGCTGAAGGCGGGCCCCGGCTTCGCCGTGAACCCCGCCAACGCCAACCACATCGTGGAGACGCACCAGGAGCTGGTGACCGAGGAGTGTGAGTTCAACGTCAGCTTCGACCGGGGCGCCAACTGGTCGGGCGGCGTGCTCGCGCCACCGGCCGGGTACCCCGCCGATCCCATCCGCCACGGGCCGTGCTCGGTCGTCGGCCATGGGGCCGGCAACATCGGCCAGAGCTCGGTGGCCTTCGGGAGCGGCGACAACGTCTACGTGTCGTGGACCTCGTCGACCGACCCGCTGAACGTCGGCTTCACCGTGCTGCTGTCGCGCTCCACCGACGGCGGCCGCACCTTCGCCACGGCGACGGTGATCCCCGGCCTGGAGGGCGGCACCAGCCCCGCCCCCGACTTCTTCCGCCCCGAGATCGCCGTCGAGGCGCGCGGCGCGTCCACCGACCGCATCTACGTCGCCACCCGCGACGCCCGCACCGGAAGGGCCCTGGTGGTCCGCTCCGACGACTCCGGGGCCAACTGGACGGCGCCCGTCGAGGCGTCCGCCACCGCCGCCACCCAGCCCGTCTTCGACGCCTCCGGCAACGTCACGACCGCCGGCAACGCCTACCGCCGGGCCACCGAGGTGACCGGGCCGGTGCTCGGCCCGGCTCCCGCCGGCGGGGGCGAGCGGCTGGTCTACGTGGCGTGGCGGGCGCTGCGCGACGCCACGCCGCCGGGTGACAGCCCGCCGCCCTGCCCCCCGGCGACCGCCGGTTCCAGCTACTGCGAGGGCCCGGGGGAGATCCAGGCCGACGGGTACCTGGTCGTGGCCAAGTCGACCGACGGCGGCGCCACGTGGGCCCGGGTCCGGGCCGTGAACGTGCAGGGGTTCCGCACGCCCACCGGCAACCCGGCCGGCGGCTTCACCGGCTCCGCCTATCCCCGCATCGCCGCCGGGCCCGAGGGCAACGTCTACATCACCTTCACCCAGGGACCGGGCGTGGGCCGCTCGGACAACTGCGGCGTGGGCCCCTTCCCGGCCGGTGCTCCCGGCGCGGGGGCGACCAACCCGTGCCCCGTCTACGACGCCGAGGGCTACAACGCGGCCGGCAACTTCCGCAAGGCCGACCACTTCATCAACTGGGACTCCGACCAGTGGTTCATCCGCTCCACCGACGGGGGGGCCACCTGGCGCGACCTCCAGAAGCTGAACGACCCCAAGCAGGCCGGGCTGGTGGTCCCCGAGGTCACCCAGACCCGCCACTCCCAGCCCTTCGTGGCCGCCGACGGCCGCCTCGACATCGTCTGGGAGGACCGCCGGCACTGGTACATCGACCCCTCGTTCCGCAAGTCGGCGACCACGCCGGGCGGCACGGGGGAGTTCTCCCCGGCGACGAACCTGGCCAACTACCCGTGCGTGCACACCCACGCGGCCTGCGACGAGGCCCGGCTGGGCGACACCTACTACCG
>JBKHXC010000285.1:0-1894 GCA_046566225.1 Acidimicrobiia bacterium | reverse complement strand
CCATGAGGGCGAAGACCCGGTCGCCATTCGGCAGGGCGCAGTCGAGCTTGGGCGAGCCGGCGTCGAAGCGCCGCTCGATGCCGTCGTAGCGGTAGGCCTCCTCGGCCAGGGCCCGCACCATCTCGATGAGACCCTGGTTGTCGGCCGCCATGGCCGGCCCCCGCTCCTTGCGGCCGTCGACGTAGTTGATGAAGCTGTCGCGGGGGTTGTTGATGCGCACGCTGGACACGGTGGGGTCCTGGAGGTAGGGCTGGAGCTTGGACCCGGCGGCGAAGAGGTCGTCCATGACGGCCCGGGCCAGGCGGTCTTCCTCGGCGTCGGAAGGCTGGGAGCGGCCCTCGTCGAAGCGCTGGCGGGCGAGGTCGGCCACCGCCGCGGTGACCAGGCTGGCGGTCAGGGCCTCCTGGTCGAGCAGGCCCACCGGTTCGCCCCGCTCCCGCTCGAGGGTCTGGACGGTGGAGACCAGCTCGTCGGCGACCCGGGCTCGCAGGGCGCGCTGGGCGGCACTGAACTCGGCATCGTCCATCAGGTGCGGACCTCCTCGGCGGTAGTGGTTCGGGTCGGCGCAGGCGAGGAGGCCCGGGCCACCGAGAACGCGTTGGCGGCCACATCGGCGGCTGAACGGGCCAAACGGCTGCGGGCCACGGGCGCGAGGGAGCCGGGCCCGGCGAATAGGCGGGCGGCCGCCTTGGGGTCGTCGGCCACCACGCCCAGGACTGGCACGCCGAGGGCGTCGGCGATCTCGGCGGGCGAGTAGGCCACCTGCTGGCGGCCTCGCCCGGTGCCAACAAGAGCCACGGCCAGGGAATGGGCGCCGAGCAGCTCGACCCACGGTGCGACGTGCACCAGGTCGCTCACCGCCGGGCGGGCCACGAGCACGACCAGGTCGGCAGCGCGCGCGACCGCAACGGCGGGCGAGCGCGTGTCGAGGCGGCCGCAGTCCACCACGACGTCGAGGCCTTCCAGCGCGGCCAGATGGGCCCCGAGCCGATCACCGACGATGTCCAGGGCACTGGCAGCCTGGCGGGCGCTTGCCGGCGCCACCACGACCCGCAACGCGCCCACCGTCTGGGCATGTTCGAGGGCGGTGCCGGCGGCGAGCTCTCGGCGTCCGGCCATGGCCAAGGTGACCAGGCCTGGCTCGGCCGCCACTCCGGGGCGGACGACCCACTCGCTGCCCGCCGGGTCGCAGTCCACCAGCAGGCACGAGTGCTCGCCGGGGCGCGTCAGCGCCACCAGCTCGGCCAGGGTTGACACCCCCGGCGAGAACTTGGCCGATGCGAAGGCGACGACGGTCACGACGCGGGACGGACGACCAAGCTGATCTGGCCGTCCTGGGCAGCGGCCGCCACTGCGGGGGCGTCGGTGGCGGGGACGATGAGCGAGACGACGATCGTGCCGTTGGCGGACGGCTTGGCGGCTCCGTCGCCGCCCGGAGCGACCACCGCGGAGGTGGTCACCACGAGCGGGCGGGGCGCATCGCCGTTGGCCGATTTCAGGGTGTCCACCACTTGGACGCGGGTGCCGGGAGGCAGCGACGCCGGCGCCTGGCCCGCCTTGAGGGCCACGCCCACGATGGCCTGGCCGGCCTGGAGGGCCGAGGGCGGCCCCACCTGGCCGTCCACCAGCAGCGTGCCGGGGACCAGGGGCACGGCCGCCGTCTTGCCCACCACCGACGGCGAGCGCGATGCCCGCACAGGGGCCACGCCCTCAGCGGTCGAGACGCGCACGATGCGCAGGTCCTGGGCGGCGATGACCTGCCCGGCCGCTACCGGCCGGGCGACGGCGAGGACCTCCTGGCGGCGGTCCATCCCGGTGTAGAGGCCGAGGAACACCAGCGCCCCCACCAGCACGCAGGCCACGCCGGCGACGGCCATCGGCGCCGAGCGGCGGG
>JBKHXC010000284.1:0-1619 GCA_046566225.1 Acidimicrobiia bacterium | reverse complement strand
GACGCTCCGACCGCGACGGAGTGGTCGGCGTTCTGGTCCCGCCCGGCCCGGGCCCGCCTCTACGTCGCCGTCGTCGTGGTGGCGGCGGTGGCGACGATGGTGGGCGCGGGGGCCATGGCGCCCGTGGGTTGGGGTGACGGAGCCGCTGCCGCCGCCCTGGCCGCCGCCGCCGTGGTGAGCGGCGAGCTCGGTCGCCTGGCCGAGGGCACCCGGGTCGAGCGCCAGCGCATCCACAAGGGCCTGTCGGCCTGGGCCTTCGCCGCCGCCCTGGCCGTGGGGCCGGGCCTGGCCGGGTGGGTGGCCGCCGCGGCCTACGCCCACGCCTGGGCGCGGGGGGTCCGCATCACGCGGTGGAAGTGGGTGGGGTCGTGGGCCATCGTCACGCTCGCCGGCCTCGCCGGCCACGCCGCCATGGCGGGCCTGGGGGGCGGGCCGGGTGCCGACGCCTCGCGGGCGGCCTTCGCCGCCACCGTGGTGGCCCTGGCCGTCTTCCTCGCCGTGGAGTCGGCGCTGCTCTTCGGCATCTCCCGGCTCAACAGCGAGGCCGACGAGGTGTACCTGCGGGCCGTGCTCGCCGGCCCCACGTTCTACGTGGTGGAGACCGGCGTCCTCGCCTCCGGGGCGCTGGTCGCCGTGGTCTTCCTCTCCCACCCGTTGCACCTCCTGCTGGCCGCCCCCGCCATCCTGCTGATCCAGCGGGGCCTGCTCCACGAGCCGCTCCGTCACGAGGCCCGCCACGACGCCAAGACCGGCCTGCTCAACTCCGAGGCGTGGCGCTCGGCCGCCGCCGCGGCCCTGGCCGCCTGCCACCGGGACGGCCGGCCGGCCGCCGTGCTGATCGTCGACGTCGACCACTTCAAGGCCGTCAACGACACGTGGGGCCACCTGGCCGGCGACGACGTGCTGGCCCGGGCGGCGGAGGCCATCGTGGCCAGCGTGCGACGCACCGACGTCATCGGCCGCTTCGGAGGCGACGAGTTCTGCGCCCTGCTCTCGTGCGGGTCGTACGAGGAGGCGGCGGCCGCCGCCGAGCGGGTGTGCGCCCGGATCGGCCGCCTGCGCTTCGCCACCCCCGAGCTGCACGTGACCGCCTCGGTCGGCGTGGCGGTGGCCGACGGGGCGGTGGCGGGCGTCGACCTCCCGTGGTTGCTGGCCACCGCCGACCGGGCGCTGTACGAGGCCAAGACGGCCGGGCGCGGCCGGGTCTGCGTCCGCGCCGGCTGACGCCGCGCCCAGGGACCCCGGCCGGCGAGGGCCACGGGCGCCGGCGCGGACGCTACGGCCGGCTCCCGCCGTCGCCCCCGCCGGCGCGGCCCTCGGCCGCGCCCGGCACGGCCGGCCCGGGGCGCGGGGGGGCCGCCGGGCCGGCGCCGCCCCGGCGGGAGCCGACGGGGCGGTCGAGCCTGAACAGGGCGGGCATGCCCTCGTGGTGGGCCATGGGCGACGACAGGGCTCCGGCCACGAACCGGGCCCGGATGGCCGCCAGGGTGACGGGGTCGGGGACGTGCTTCTGGTTGAAGTAGTGCTCCTGGTAGATGAGCTCCTCGGCCGCCCCCAGGTCCGACAGGGCGGTGGCCATGTCCTCGGTCATGGCCCCGTTGCCGCACAGGTAGAAGCGG
>JBKHXC010000283.1:0-5427 GCA_046566225.1 Acidimicrobiia bacterium | reverse complement strand
TCGGCACCGGCGGCCCCAGCGGCACCGCCGACGTGTACGACCCCGCCACCGGGACCTCGACGCCCACCGGGCCGCTGAACGTCCCCCGGGCGCGGCAGGGGGCCGCCCTGCTCGGCGACGGGCGGGTGCTGGTGGCCGCCGGGTTCCTGGGCGGGCGGTCGTCGGAGGTGTTCGACCCCGCCGCCGGGACCTGGACGCGGGCGGGCGACATGCTGCTGGCGGCCAACAACCGGTTCAACTTCACCTTCGCCGAGCTCCCCAACGGCCGGGCGCTGGTGGCCGGCGGCTGGACGAATCCCCCGTCGGCCGCCGACCGCCGCACCGCCGAGGTGTTCGACCGGGCCACCGGCCGGTGGGCGTCGGCCGGGCTCATGCACGGCGAGCACGGCTCGTCGAGCTCGCTGGGCAACACCGAGCGGGCCGTGGTGCTGTCGTCGGACCCGTGGCGGTTCGAGGCCCGGCCCGAGGCGTGCGCCCCGAACTGCGGCAAGGTGCTGGTGGCCGGGAACAACCCCGACGGGCTGGTGGAGCTGTACACGCCGTCGTGCCCCACCCGCCTGCCCCGCCCGCCCCAGCAGCTGTCCTGCGTGCGCGACGACGGGACCGGCGGGCGGGGAGGGGCGCCGGGCACGCCGGGCACGAGGGGCCGCCCCGACTGGGTCGGCGGGGGCGACGGGGGCTGACCACCGGCCCCCCCGCCCCAGCGGCGCTCAGGGGCGGGCCCCGCTGACCGCAGCCCGCCGGACGGTGGGGGCCGGTGGGCGGGCCGGCCGCCGGCGGCCGGCGAAGGTCGTCCCCGCCCGGGCCCCCACCACGGCGCCGAAGAGGGCGTGGCCGGTGACGGCCATCACCACCGTGCCGGGCCGGAGGGGCAGCAGCACCTCCTGGCCGTGCGGCGACACGGCCAGCGTCACCAGCAGTCCGCCGCACACGGCCAGCCCCCAGGCCACCCCGGCCGCCGTCCCCCGCAGGCCCAGGGCGAGGAAGGCGAGGGCCAGGCCCGTGCCGTTGCCGAGGTAGCGCCACAGGTAGCCGAACACCACCGGGGGGTCGAGGCCCAGCTCCACGCCGATGTGGGGGATGGGATCGCGCTCGACCACCCCGGTGAGCAGGAACGCCAGGCGCGACAGGTCGTAGAGGGCGGTCGCCGCCACGCCGGCGACGACGGCCCGCCCCACCAGCGCGGCGGCCGGCCGGTGGAGGGCGGCGGCGACGGCGACCACGGCGGCGGCGGGGGCGCCCACGTGCAGCGCCGCCCCCCGCAGGCCGACGCCGAAGGTCGACGCGGCGACGAGCGTCACCGGCGCCACGCCGGCCGCCGCCAGCAGGAGGGCCAGGGCGGCGGGCCGGACCCCGTCGCGGCCGCCCGGCCGGGCGGAAGGCACGAGCGGGGGCGACCGCCGGGCCGGGGGGACGACGAGAGGAAGTGCCATGCAGGGCTGGAACCGCCGGGCCCGCCGGCGATACGTGGTATCCGCGGCCGGCGGGCCGGCTCCGCAGCCCGCCTGGCCGTGGCCGGCGCGGCCTCGGACCGGGCGTCAGGCCTTCTCGGCCACCAGCAGGGTGTAGCCGGCGATGCCGTCGCGAACGGCCCGGGCGGCCAGCGCCGTGCGCTGGCGGGCGGTGTCGAAGTCGACGCCCTCCAGGCCGGGGACCCTGGCCATCCGGAAGGCGGCCAGGCGGGCGTCGATCTGGTCGATCATCTTCGCCAGGGCGCCGTCGTGGGCCTCCCGCCGGGTGACGGTCAGGCCGGCGTCGGCCAGCAGGGCGACGTACTCGTCGACCGGTCGGGCGTCGGCCAGGCAGGCGACCCAGCCGGCCAGGGTCTTCAGCTCGTGGTGGAGGCGGCCGGGGTCGAGGGCCACGTCGGTGATCCCGACCCGGCCGCCGGGCTTGAGCACGCGGGCCATCTCGGCCGCCGCCGTGGGCTTGTCGGGGAAGGTGCAGAAGGCGCACTCGCAGACCACGGCGTCCACCGACTCGTCGGGGAGCGGCAGCCGCTCGGCGTCGCCGACGTGGAAGCGGACCCGGCCGGCGAGGCCGTTGGCCGCCGCCTTGGCGTTGGCGGCGGCCACCTGCCGGTCGCCGAGGTCCACGCCGTCCACCTCCACGCCCAGCTCGGCGGCCAGGAGGAAGGCGGTCGCCCCCGGCCCGCTGGCCACGTCCAGCACCCGCTGGCCGGCGCGCAGGCCGAGCGCCCCGGCCAGCCGCCGGGTCAGCTCCAGCCCCCCCGGGTGGTACGACTCCCCCAGGATCAGCGCCACGGCGTCGCGCTGGTACGCCGTCGAGCAGCACACCTTGGCCTGCTCCGGATCGGAGGCGACCACGCCGGCGGCGGTCCCGTCGGTGAACCGCTCGGTCATGCGCGCAGGTTCCTGCCGATGTTGGTGGCGTCGCGGGGGACGTGGCCGGCGGGGCCGGGCGCGCCGTCGCCGCCGTTCCCGAACGTCTTCGACCCGTACTTGGTGGTGAGCAGGATGGGCTGGAGCTCGGAGGCGTTGGGAACGATGGTGGGGACGGTGGCCCCGCTCAGCTGCTCGCGGACCTCCTCCCGGTACCCCACCGAGTTGTAGGCGCAGAACGGGATGAGCCGGCCGTCGGGGGTGATCTCCTCGACGCAGCACTTCATCAGGGCCTTGACGTTGAGGGTGTACGGGTCCTGGAAGTCCTGGATCACCACCATGAACGACTTGTCGGCCAGGTCCTTCAGGGCCTCGGGCAGGTCGATGCCGCAGGTCGCGCACTCCAGCTGGTTGGTGGTGTTGCCGTCGGCGCCGGGGACGGCCGACGCGCTCCACAGCTTCTCCAGGGAGCGGCGCACGTCCATGTCGGGCATCACCCGGTTGCTCACGTAGTCGAGGTAGTCGTCCACGTCCACCAGGCGGGGGATCGGCACCACGTTGTCGCCCTCGACCAGCAGGTAGGTGATGCTCCGGCAGGTGGGGAAGCAGCAGGGCACGGGCACGAAGTCCGACAGGCGGAACCAGTCGCCGCACTGGTCGACCAGCCCGTGGATGATGTCGGCGTTGGTGAGCCGCTGCATGGGGTCGAACTCCACGTGGCGGCCCGAGTGGGTGACCGGCTGGTAGGCCACCGACCGCACCGCCGGGTGCTTCACCCCGAAGCGGATGATGTCGCCCAGCTCGTGCTCGTTCAGGCCCTTCTCGATGGCCGCCACCAGCGACACGCCCAGGCCGAACTCGGCGCAGTTGTCGAGCGCCTTCTGCTTGGCCTCCCGCAGGTCGCGGCCCCGGATCTTGAGGTGGGTCTCCGGGTCGAAGCCGTCGAACTGCATGTAGATGGTGGGCTTGAGCTCGGCCAGGTCCCGCACGAACTTGCGGTCGTGGGCCAGCCGGATGCCGTTGGTGTTGAGCGTCACCATGTGCACGCCCTTGTCCTGCGCCATCTTGATGAAGTCGAGGATCTGCGGGTGGATGGTGGGCTCGCCGCCCGAGAACATGACGACCTCGGGCTCGCCCTCCGACCGCACGAAGGCGTCGAGGCCGGCCTCGACCTGGTCCATCGTCAGCGAGAAGCCGTCGGGCTGGTGGCCCGAGTCGGCGAAGCAGATGGGGCAGTCGAGGTTGCAGCCGCTGTTGACCTCGATGATGCCGAGGCAGGCGTGCTGCTTGTGCTCGGGGCACAGCCCGCAGTCCAGCGGGCACCCGTCCTTGACCTCGGTCTGGGTCTCCAGCGGGTAGGTCCCCGGCTTGTTGTAGCGGAGGGAGGCGAAGTACATCTCGGCGTCGCTGTAGAGCAGGGCCTCGAACCTGCCGTGCTCGGCGCAGCGCTTCCGGAGGAAGACGCGGTTGTCCTTCACGTTGACCTCGGCGTCCACCACGGTCTTGCACACCGGGCAGATGCTCTTCGTGTACTCCAGGAAGACCTCGTCGCGGTCGACCTTCTGCCGCGGTGGGGTCATGGTCATGGGTGCTCTCCTCGGCCCGGTGCCAGCGATCGGCCAGAAGCTAACAGGTGGCCTCGGCCAAGCCGAGGTCGCCGGGGCGCGTGTCGTCAGGAGCCGGCGCCGAACACCTGGGCCAGCTCCTCGGGCACGGCCGTGTCGAGCTGGGCGTAGGTGCACGACCCGGGGGCCCGATCGGGCCGCCACCGGCGGAAGCCGGTGGCGTGGCGGAACCTCCGGCCCTCCAGGTGGTCGTAGGCCACCTCGCACACCAGCTCGGGGCGGAGGGGCTCGAACGACAGGTCCCGGCCCGCGTTCCACCGGCTGGGCCCGCCCGGGGCCCGGCCGTCGAAGCCGCCGTCCGCCACCCGGTACGGCTCCAGCTCGGCGACCAGCTCGCGGCGCCGGGCCATGGTGAAGGCGGCGGCCACGCCCACGTGGTGCAGCACCCCGTCGTCGTCGTAGAGGCCGAGCAGCAGGGAGCCGACCACCGGGCCGCTCTTGTGCCAGCGGAAGCCGGCCACCACGCAGTCCGCCGTGCGCTCGTGCTTCACCTTCACCATCACCCGCTCGCCCTCGCGGTAGGCCAGGTCGAGGCGCTTGGCCACCACCCCGTCGAGGCCGGCGCCCTCGAAGCGATGGAACCAGTCGGTGGCCACGTCGCGGTCCTCGGTGCAGGGGGTGAGGTGGACGGGCGGCCGGGCGCCGGCCAGCGCCCCCACCAGCGCCGCCCGGCGCTCGGCGAAGGGGCGTCCCCGCAGGTCGTCGCCGCCCAGGGCGAGGAGGTCGAAGGCCACGAACGACGCCGGCGTCTCCGCCGCCAGGCGCCGCACCCGGGACTCCGCCGGGTGGTTGCGCTGGAGCAGGGCCTCGAAGTCGAGGCCGGCGGCGCCGGCGATGACGACCTCGCCGTCGAGGACGACGGCGTCGGGCAGCTCGGCGCGGGCGGCGTCGACCACCTCGGGGAAGTACCGGGTGAGGGGCTTGCCGTTGCGGCTGCCGAGCTCCACCTCGTCGCCGTGGCGGAAGACGATGCAGCGGAACCCGTCCCACTTGGGCTCGTAGAGCACCGCCCCCGCCGGCGGCAGCCCGCTGGCCGCCGTCACCACCCACGACCTGCCCACCGTGGCCGGCCTGTGGACCGGCTCGGACCTGGAGGAGCAGGACCGCCTGGGCCAGGACCCCAACGTGGAGGGGACCCGGGCCATCCGCGACCGCCTCCGCCGGTGGACGGGCGCCGGCGACGACCAGCCGGTGGACGAGGTCGTCCGCCGCACCCACCGGCTCCTGGCCGAGGCGCCCAGCATGGTGGTGGCCGCCACCCTCGACGACGCCCTGGGCGTGGAGGAGCGCCCCAACCTCCCCGGCACCACGGCCGAGCGGCCCAACTGGCGCCTGGCCCTCCCGCTGCCCCTGGAGGAGGTGGAGGCCGACCCGGGCGTGGCCGCCGTGGCCGAGGCCGTGGGCCGCCGCCCCGACCCGCCGCGGCCCTCCGGGTAGCCGTCGCCATCTGGTGTCGGAAC
>JBKHXC010000282.1:0-6312 GCA_046566225.1 Acidimicrobiia bacterium | reverse complement strand
CAGGTTGATCTCGGCCGGGCTGCCGGCGCCCTCGGCCACCACCACGTCGTAGCGCGACCGGAGGTCCGCGAGGGCGTCGAGCACGGTGCCCAGGAGCGCCGGCTTGCGGGCGTGGTACTCGGCGGCGGTGAGGTGGCCGGTGGGGCGCCCGAGCACCACCACCTGGCTGGTCCGCTCGCCGGTGGGCTTGAGCAGGACCGGGTTCATGGCCACCTCGGGCTCGGCCCCGGCGGCCAGTGCCTGCACGCCCTGGGCCCGGCCGATCTCGTGCCCGCTCGGGGTGACGTAGGAGTTGAGGGCCATGTTCTGGGCCTTGAACGGGGCGACCTTCACCCCCCGCCGGGCCAGCAGCCGGCACAGCCCGGTGACCACGTGGCTCTTGCCCACGTCGCTGGCGGTGCCGCACACCATGAGCCCGCCCCTCACGCCGCACCCCCCGTGCAGTGGCTCATGCCGTGGCCTCCAGGGCGGAGGCCAGCCGCTCGAGGCCGGCTTCGTCCGGGACGGCGACGCGGGCGTGGGCGGGCAGGCCGAAGCTGGCGCAGTCCCGCACCAGCACCGCTCGGGGCGCCAGGCGCTCCCGGAGCCCGGCGGCCCGGGCGCACAGCACCCAGTTGGCGTCCGAGGGCAGGGGGCCGAGCCCGTGGGCGGCCAGCAGGGCGGCCAGCTCGGCCCGGAGGCGGGCCACGGCGGCGGCCCAGCCGGCGAGGTCGGCCCGCTCCACCAGGTCGGGGAGGGCGGCCGCGGCCAGGCCGTTGACCGACCACCGGGGCTGGCGGTGCCGCAGCCGGGCGACCAGGTCGGGGTCGGGGGCCAGCACGTAGCCGAGGCGGAGGCCAGGGCAGGCGAGGAGCTTGGTGAGCGAGCCGACCACCACCGCGCCCCGCTCGGCGTCGCCGCGGGTCCACCGGCCGGTGGCGAGCGGCCAGAAGGCCTCGTCCCACACGCCGGCCTCCTCGCCGCCGGCGGCCAGGCGCCCGGTGGGGCTGTGGGGGTTCGACCGCCATCGCGGCCCGCCCCGGCGGCGCGGGTACATGGCGAAGTCGGGCTCCACGACGTGGCCCCCGAGCTCGGCCGCCACCAGGGTGATGGCCTCCGCCCCGCCGTTGGTGAGCAGCACCCGGCTCCGGTCGACGCCGATGGCGCCGGCCAGCGCGGCGGTGGCGGCGGCCGGGTCGGGGTAGCGGCCGAGGGCGTCGAGGTGGCGGGCCACGACCGGCGCCGGGTCGGGGGCCACCGGGTTGAGGCTGGCCGACAGGTCGAGCACCTCGGAGGGGGCCACGCCCAGGGCGGCGGCCAGGCGGGCGCCGTCGCCGCCGTGGGGCCCCGCCGGGGGGACGGCGGGGCGGAGGGTGGCGCTCACCGGGCCGCCGACCGGGCCAGGCCGCCGCCGGCGAGGAGGCCGGCGAGGATGGCGGTGACGTGGCTGGAGAGCCGGACGCACCTGGCGATGTCGCCCCGCGCCGCCGGGCGGCCGCGGCCGAGGAAGGCGCGGGCCTCCAGGCGGTCGCCGTAGCGGTTGGTGCCGCCCAGGCGCAGGCCGAGGGCGGCAGCGAAGGCGGCCTCGGCCACCCCCGAGTTGGGCGACGGGTGGGCGGGGGCGTCGCCGCGGACGGCGCGCCAGATCGGGCCCGCCCGCCGGGGGCGGGCGGCCGCCACCAGCGCGGCGGTCAGGCGGGCCGGCACCAGGTTGGCGGCGTCGTCGAGACGGGCGCTGGCCCACCCGAAGCGGCCGTAGCGCCGGCCCCGGTGGCCGACCATGGCGTCGAGGGTGTTGACGGCCCGGTAGCCCAGGGCGCCGGGCGCCCCCAGGGCGAGGGCCCACAGGGCGGGCGCGACCACCGCGTCGACGGTGTTCTCGGCCACCGATTCGACGGCGGCGCGCGCGACCCCGGCCTCGTCCAGCCCCCTCGGGTCGCGCCCGACGAGCGCCGGCAGCAGGGCCCGGCCCCGCTCCAGGTCGCCGTCCTCCAACGCCGACGCCACCGCCAGGGCGGCCTCGCCCAGGGCCCGGCCGGCCACCGCCACGTAGGTGGCGACGGCGGTGGACCGCACGGCGGCGCCGGCGCCGGCGGCCAGCGCCACGCCGAGGCCGGCGTGGGCGGCGCCCGCCAGCCGGGAGTCGCCGTACAGCCGGCGCTCGGCGCCGCGCATCACGGCGCCGAAGGCCGACACCGGATGGGACCGGACGGGGGGCTCGCCCAGCAGCGCGTCGGCGGCCAGCCCCCCGGCCACGGCCAGGGCCCGGGCGCTCACCACGGGCCGCCGCCACGACCAGGCCCAGCGTCTCGCCCACCACGGCCGCCGCGCCCAGCACGTCGCCGGTGTAGCCGCCCAGGCGCCGGGCGCCCCGCGCCAGCACGGCGCCGGCGCCGGCCAGGGCGGCGACGGCCACGAGGACCCCGGGGGCCGGGCGCCATCCCGCCAGCAGCCCGGCGGCGGCGACCACCCCGAGCGCACCGGCAGCCGGCCCGCCCGGCACGGCGCCGTGCGCGCCGCGGAAGCCCGACGCCAGGCCGTCCGGGCGGGCGTAGCCCAAGGTGGCGACGGCCAGCGCCATCACCGAGCGGGACAGGCACCACAGCCCGGCCAGCAGGGCCGTCGACGCGCCGACGGCGGCCAGCGAGGCCACGCGCAGCACCACCACGGTGGCCACCACGGCCGTCCCGAAGGCGCCCACGCCGGGCTCGCGCATGGCGGCCAGGCGCCGCTCCCGGTCGAGGTGGGGGAGCAGGCCGTCGGCGCTGTCGGCCAGCCCGTCGACGTGAAGGAGCCCGGTGAGGCCGAGGTCGACGGCCACCACGACGGCGGCGGCGACGGGCGCCGGCCAGAGGTGGGCGGCACCCGTCCACACCAGGCCGAGGGCGGCACCCAGACCGGCGCCCACCACCGGGAACCACGGCACGGCCGCCGGTGACGGCGCGGCCGGGCCGCCGACCACGGTGAGGAAGCCGACGGCGGAGCGGGCGCCCCCCGCTGGCGCCGCCCTCACGCCCGCTCCAGGGGCAGCACCCGGCCGGCCACCACCAGCACCACCTCGTCGGCCATGTCGGCCACCCGCCGGTTGAGCGCGCCGAGGGCGTCGCGGAAGCGCCGGCCGGCCTCGGTGGAGGGGTGGACGCCCATGCCGACCTCGTCGCTGACCACGACCGTGTCGCCGCTCCGGCCGGCCAGGGCGGCGCACAGCCCGTCGGCGTCCACGGCCATCCCCTCGGCCTGCGCCAGCCAGGTGCCCAGGGCGTCGACCAGGACCGTCCCCTCCGCCGTCGACAACAGGCCGGCCAGGTCCCGGCCGCTCTCCACCGTCGTCCACCCGGCCGGCCGGCGGCGGCGGTGCTCGTCGATGCGGGCCGCCATCTCGGCGTCGGTGGCGGTGCCGGTGGCCACGTAGGTGACGGCGCCGCCGGCGGCCGCCGCCATCCGCTCGGCCACCTCGGACTTCCCCGAGCGGGCCCCGCCGAGCACCAGGGTGATCACGGTCGGGCCCCGTCGGCGACGGCGGTGTAGACGGCTCGGGCGGTGCGCGCCCCCCACAGCGAGCGGGGGCCGCCGAAGGCGTGGGCCCGCCCCTCCTCGGGGCACAGCACGCAGACCGCGTCGGTGGCCGTGCCCGTCGCCCGCAGGCCGGCGTCGCCCAGGGCCTGCACCTTCGCCTCGGTGGCGGTGGCCACCAGGTTGACCAGGGCGGCGTCGGACATCCGCTCCGGGAGGGCCACCACCAGGTTGACGGTGCCGACCAGCGACGGCCGGCCCGCCTCGTCCGGGGCGGCGGCCAGCACCGGGTGCCCGAGGCCGACGGTGGCGGTCGCCTCCACGCCCCCGTCCCACCCCGTGGTGCGGGCCGAGACGTCGGCCGCGGTCAGGAGGCCGACGCCGCGCCCGGGCAGGCCGAGCGACACGCCGAGCTTGGCCAGGTGGTTGCCGGGGTCCCGGCGGGCGTAGCTGGGCGGCACCTCGGCGTTGACCACCCACCGGCGGGGCCCGAGCCCGCCCCCGTGCGGCGCGGTGGAGATGGCGCGCACGGCCGCGTCGAAGCGCCACACGAGTACGGCCAGGTTCCGCCCGGCCTCCCGGCGTACCCGCACCTGCACGTCCATGATGCCTTTCCGTCCTCGCGTCGACCGAGTGCCCTCGGGCAGGCAGGTCTCCTGGCTCCCGGATCGACGCGTCCCCCGGCCTTCCCGCCCTCTCGGGCCGTGGCCATCTTCGGGTTCGGCTTCCCGGTCACAGTTGCGGGACAGCCCCGGACTTCCACCGGGTTCCCTGCGCTACGGCCGCTCACTGTAGAGCCCGGTAGCGTCCGGCGCATGGGGGCCCGCGCCGAGTCGGTGGTGCTGTTGAACACGGGTCACGGCAAGGGCAAGTCGTCGGCCGCCTTCGGCGTGATGGCCCGGGGATGGGCCCGGGGCTGGACCGTGGCGGTGGTGCAGTTCATCAAGGGCGGCAAGTGGAAGACGGGCGAGCGCAAGCTGGCCGACACCCTCGGCATCGAGTGGCACACCCTCGGCGACGGGTTCACCTGGGAGTCCACCGATCTGGACGAGACGGCGGCCAAGGGCCGCCACGCGTGGGAGGTGGCCAGGGCCAAGCTGGCGTCGGGCGAGCACCGCCTGCTCATCCTGGACGAGGTGACCTACGCCGTGAAGTACGGCTGGGTGGCGGCCGGCGAGGTGGCCGCCGCGGTGCGGGACCGCTCGCGCCGGACCAACGTGGTGATGACGGGCCGCGACGCGGCGCCGGAGCTGGTCGAGGTGGCCGACACCGTCACCGAGATGCGCAAGGTGAAGCACGCCTACGACGCCGGCATCAAGGCCATCAAGGGCATCGAGTACTGACGGCCGTGATGGCGTGAGCCGGTGACCGCGGTCCTGCCGCCTCGGGTGGTGGTGGCGGGCGCCTCGTCGGGCGTGGGCAAGACCACCGTCGCCACCGGGCTCATGGCCGCCTTCCGGCGCCGGGGCGTGCGGGTGGCGGCGGCCAAGGTGGGTCCCGACTTCATCGACCCCGGCTACCACGCCGTGGCCACCGGCCGGCCCGGCCGCAACCTCGACGCCTGGATGTGCGGCGCCGGTGCCGTCCCCGCCCTCGCCGGCCGGGCGGGGCGGGGGGCCGAGCTGTTGATCGTGGAGGGCGTGATGGGCCTCTTCGACGGTGCCGCCGAGGACGGCGCCACCGGGAGCACCGCCCAGGTGGCCCGCCTCCTCGACGCGCCGGTGGTGCTGGTCGTCGACGCCTCGTCGATGAGCAGCTCGGTCGCCGCCCTCGTCCACGGCTTCGCCACCTTCGACCCGCACCTGCGTCTGGCCGGCGTGGCGCTCAACCGGGTGGGCAGTGACGGCCACGAGGTGATGCTGCGGGAGGCCCTCGCCCCGCTCGGCGTGCCGGTGCTCGGCGTGCTCCGGCGCGACCCGGCCTGGGCGTGGCGCGACCGCCACCTGGGCCTGGTACCGGTGGCCGAGCACCCGGGCCGGGTGGCCCGCTCCCTCGACGCCCTGGCCGCCGCCGTCGACCGCTCCTGCGACCTGGGCGCCGTCGAGGGGCTGGCCGCCACCGCGCCCCGGCGGGAGGTGACCGACCCGCCCCTGCCGGCGCCGCCGGCCGGCGCGAAGCGGGTACGGGTGGCCGTCGCCGCAGGAGCAGCGTTCAGCTTCGCCTACCCCGACAACCTGGAGGCTCTGGAGGCGGCCGGGGCCGAGCTGGTGGCCGTCGACCCCACCGCCGACCCGTCGCTGCCCGAGGGGTGCGCGGGGCTCTACGCCGGCGGCGGCTTTCCCGAGGTCTTCGCCGGCGCCCTGGCCGCCAACCGGCCCCTGCTGGACGACGTGGCCGCCCGCTGCCGCCGCGGCCTGGTGACCTGGGCCGAGTGCGGCGGGCTGCTGTGGCTGGCCCGCTCCCTCGACGGCCACGCCATGGCCGGCGTGGTCCCCGCCCGCGGGCGCATGACCGACCGCCTGACCCTCGGCTATCGCCGGGCCGCCGCCCGGGTGGACAACCCGGTGGTCGCCGCCGGCGCCGGGGTGCGGGGCCACGAGTTCCACTACTCCGCCCTCGACCCGCCGGGGGACGCGGTGGAGCTGTCCTCCCGCTTCGGCCGGGGCCGGGCCGGCTACGCCGGGCCCTCGCTGTTCGCCGGCTACCTGCACCTGCACCTGGGCGCCGACCCTGGGCCGGCGGCCCGGTTCGTGGGCGCCGCCCGGGTCTATGCTGGCCGCTCCCGCGCGACCCAAGCCGGCGCGAGTCCGGCGCGGCGCTCCTGAGCGCCACTGTGATCCCGGCCCGGCCGGGGAGCCAGAACGGGTGCTGCGGTCATCA
>JBKHXC010000281.1:0-2831 GCA_046566225.1 Acidimicrobiia bacterium | reverse complement strand
TGGGAGGCAAAGCCATCGTCGAGGCCGGGCGACCACCCCTGGGCGGCCAGCCCACGGAGGTGCTCGTGGTGATGGGCCGCCACCTCGTTGTCGCCGGCGGCCCGGGCCTCGGCACGCTGGCGAGCGATGCGTAGGGCCATCTGCGCGGCCACGGCCACGGCGGTGGCCACCTCGACGCTGAGCTGGACGGCCCGGGTGGCGGCGTCGGCCAGGGGGTTGCCAGCGTCGTCGGTCACGGTCGGTCTCCTTGTTCGGCGGGGCGGGCGGCGCTGGGCAACGGCGCCGGCGGGTAGTGGGTGGTGTCGTCGCAGCCCTGGAAGGGCCCGTCGGGATTCATGAGGGCAGCGAGTTGGGGGTCGAGGTAGTCGCGGAGCCAGGTGGCGATGCCCAAAGTGGGGTCGAGGCGCAATGCCTCCCAGCTGCGCCACAGGGCCTCGAGGCGCAGGAGGGCCTCGGCGTGGTCCCACCACTGGGCGCACCAGCGCAGCCGGGACCCGACCCGGCGGGCGAAGGTGGGGACGAAGAGCTGCTCCACCCAGGCGTGGACGTCGGCGAAGTACGGCACCAGCGGCCGCGCTGGCTCGTGCTTGGCGGCCGGGGCGGCGCCGGCCGCCTCCAGGCCGGCCAGGGTCGTCTCGACCCGGGCGAGGCGGGCCTGGAGCTCCTCGACGTCGACGCGCTCCCCCACAGCGCTCACGGCGTCGCTCCCGCCGGTGATTTTTCAGAATCACCCGGCGCGTCGGGACGGCGAGGTGATTTTTCAGAATCACCGGCCCCGGTGTCCCCAGGTGATTTTTCAGAATCACCCGCCCGGGCGGTCAGCTCGGCCAGCGCCCGGTGCTCGGCGGCCGCGATCTCGGCCTTGCGGGGCCCGGTGAACCACGGCTCCAGCTCGATCATGGCGGGCCGACAGCCAGTGGCGAAGACCACGGCGGTGCCCTTG
The DNA here is from genome assembly GCA_046566225.1 of Acidimicrobiia bacterium. GTDB lineage: Bacteria > Actinomycetota > Acidimicrobiia > Acidimicrobiales > DATLFN01. The sequence continues at coordinate 1,888 of JBKHXC010000281.1, read as the reverse complement.
GGGAGGCGGCGGAGGTCCTCCACGGGGAGGATGCGCTGGCGGCGCAGGGTGATGTTCTCGCCGTAGCTGGCGCCCATCCCGCCGCCGTAGTGGACGCCCCGGGTGGCGACGTCGTGCTCCCCCACCAGGCGCGACACCCGCTCGAGGAACTGGTCGTCGTCCATGCCGGTGCCCACCACCTTGACGGTGGCCGCCCCCCACAGGGTGTCCATGCCGTTGGCCCCCCACACGCCGACACCCTGCGGATACGACTGGAGGATGGTGATGGGCAGCACGCCCCGCGAGCCCAAGTGGGAGTACAGCTTGGGCAGGTCGGCGATCTTGCAGATGTTGGCGGCCTCGTCGAGCACCACCACCAGCGGCGGGTCGAGGCGCCCGCCGGCCCGCTCGGCCAGGCGGGTGGCGTCGTGCATGACCCGGTCGGCGAAGGCGGCCACCAGGGGGGCGGCCCCGCCGGCGTCGTCCTTGGTGAGCAGGTAGAGGGTCTCCCGGGTGGCGGCGAAGCGGACGGCGTCGAACTCGTCGAGGGCCTCGGCCGGCGGGGTGACCCAGGCCAGGATGTTGGCGTCCCGCAGGCAGCGCGCCGCCGTGCGGGCCGTCTCGTAGATGCCCTCCCGGGTCTCCACCGCCCCCGCCTGGCGCCCGGCCAGGCCGCTGGCGCTGGCCTCGTGGCCAACTTGGCGGAGCAGCTCGACGGGCACGGGCAGGGTGGGCTTGTTCAGCCAGTCGTAGACGTCGACCAGGGTTCGGCCGGTGGCGCCGGCGGCCAGGAACAGGCTGGTGAGCAGGTCCTCGGCGGCCGAGGACCAGAACTCGTGCTGGCGGTCCCCGCGCACCTCCACGATGAAGTGGCCGGCCAGGCGCTGAGCCTGCTCGACGGTGGTGACCCCGGCGAGGGGGTTCCACCACCAGCTCTGGCGGGTCTGGGCCAGGCGCTGGGGGTCGAAGACCCACACCCGCTGCCCCGTGCCCGCCCCCCGTACGGCGGCGGTGAGGGCCCACAGGTCGGCCTTGTTGCTGGTGGCCACCACCGCGCCGGGGGCGGACAGGATGATGGGCACGGCCAGGGAGGAGGTCTTGCCCCCGCGGGGGGCCATGAAGGCCACGATCACGTCCTCCCACGAGGCCCGCAGCTGCGGTCCCCGGGGGCGCAGGCGCCCGAGGGGCACGCCGGCGTCGGCCGCCGCCACGTCCTTGGGCCGGGTGCCGGCTAGGGACGGACGCAGCTGCACGGCCCGGGCGGCCACGCCTGGCGGGGCCAGGGCGGCCACGTCGCCGGCGCGGGCGAGCGACGCCAGCGGATCGCCGGGGGTCGGCCGGCGCCGGTGCCAGCGCAGCGCCCCGATCGCCACAGGAAAGACCACGGCCGCCACCAGGAGGGCGCCCAGCGCCCACACCAGCCCGGCCGGGGTGCCCGGCCAGCTGGCCGCCGGGCCGTGGCGCACCAGGTCGAGGCCCCAGGCCAGGCTGAGCGGCGGGCCGGTCCAGCCGTGGCCGGTGGCGGCCGAGGCGGCGTGGCCGCCCACCCACACGGCGGCGGCCAGGGCAACGGGGATCCAGAAGACCGCCAGGATGGCCAGGGGCAGCGTGGCCTGGGGGCCCAGGCCGACGCGGGGCCCGAGGGCGCGGGTCATGCGCCCTCGCGCTGGCGGATCATCAGGTGGTCGGTGTTGTACAGCCACGCCTCGCCCGCCTCGCCGTGGCCCACGAAGTGCATCTGCACGGGGATGCCGCCCCGGGAGCCGGCCTTGATCAGGTACGTGCCCCGGCCGGGGTGGAGCTCGCCGGCCTGCCAGGACTGCGGGGCGGACCAGCTGGCCACCATGGAGCGCTCCTGGGCGGAGAGGGGCACCACCTCGGCCACCTTGCGCAGCTCCAGGGGGGAGAG
>JBKHXC010000280.1:0-10308 GCA_046566225.1 Acidimicrobiia bacterium | reverse complement strand
GGCGTGCAGGAGCGAGGCCAGGGTCTTGGAGAAGCGGGTGAGGGCGATGAGGCGGACCAGCTTGCCGAACACCGACACCCGCAGCTTGAACCGGTCCCAGACCGCCCGGCCCTTGTCGCTCTCGATCCACCGCTTGAAGGCGAAGACGAACCCCGCCACGGCCAGGATCACGATCGGCAGCGCCTTGACCATGATGCTCGACACGAGGAGGAGGACCCGGGTGGGCAGGGGCAGCGTCCCGCCCAGGTCGTCGTAGAGGGTCTTGAAGGTGGGGACGATGAAGATCAGCATCGCCACCAGGATCAGGACCACCAGGGCCAGCACGGCCACCGGGTACGTCATGGCCGACTTGATCTTCTGGCGCAGCTCGACCTGCTTCTCGATGGTGTCGGCGAGCTGGACGAGCACCCGGTCGAGCTGGCCGCCCGTCTCGCCCGCCTTCACCATGGAGATGTAGAGGCGGGAGAAGACCTTGGGGTGGCGGGCCAGGGCCTGGGAGAGCGACGCGCCCTTCTCGACGTCCTGGCGCACCTCGCCGATCACCTTGGCCAGGGCCTTGTTCTCCGTCTGGTCCTCGAGCACGTACAGCGCCCGCAGCAGCGACAGGCCGGAGTCGATCATCACCGCGAACTGGCGGCTGAAGACGGCGATGTCCTTGATCTTGGGCTTGCCGGCGCCCGGCAGCTTTATCTCCATCGACAGGCCGCCGGTGGGCTTCTTGTCGATGGCGATGGGCACGTAGCCCATCTGGCGGAGCTTGTTGGCCACCAGGGTGGTGCTGTCGGCGTCCAGCGTGCCCTGCAGGACCTTGCCCTGCTTGTCGCGGACCTTGTACGTGTAGGTGTCGGGCATCGTCGTGGGTTCCTTCCCGCTACATCCCGCCGCCGGCCAGGCGGCGCAGGTCCTGCTCGTTCGAGCACCGCTCGAGGGCGAGCTCCATGCTGATGGCGCCGCTGCGCACGAGGCCGGCCAGCGACGTGTCCATGGTCTGCATCCCGAACTTCCCGCCCGCCTGCATGGCCGAGTAGATCTGGTGGGTCTTGCCCTCCCGGATCAGGTTGCGCACGGCGGGCGTGGCGACCAGCACCTCGGCCGCCACCGCCCGGCCCCGGCCGTCGGGGCGGGGGACGAGCTGCTGGGTGACGATGCCCTGGAGGGCGGACGCCAGCTGGGTCCGCACCTGCTGCTGCTGGTGGGCGGGGAACACGTCGATGATGCGGTCGACCGACTGCGGCGCGTCCTGGGTGTGCAGGGTGGCGAAGACCAGGTGGCCGGTCTCGGCCGCCGTCAGGGCGGTGTGGATGGTCTCGAGGTCGCGCATCTCACCGACCAGGATCACGTCGGGGTCCTGGCGCAGGACGTGCTTGAGGGCGGCGGCGAAGGAGTAGGTGTCCTCCCCCACCTCGCGCTGGTTGACGACCGCCGCCTTGTGGTTGTGGAGGAACTCGATGGGGTCCTCGACGGTCATGATGTGGCACGGCTTGGAGGAGTTGACGATGTCGATCATCGACGCCAGCGTCGTCGACTTGCCCGACCCGGTGGGGCCCGTCACCAGCACCAGCCCCCGGGGCAGGTGGGCGAACTGGAGCACCGACTGGGGCAGCCCCAGCTTCTCGAAGGGCACGACCTCGAAGGGGATCACCCGCATGACCGAGCCCACCGAGTCGCGCTGGAGGTAGACGTTCACGCGGAAGCGGCCCAGGTGGGGCACCGAGTGCGAGGTGTCCAGCTCCAGGTCGTTCTCGAAGCGCTCCCGCTGCTTCTGGGTGAGGATGGCGTAGATCATCCGCCGGATCTCCGACGGCGTCATCACCGGGAACTCGGTGAGCGGCTTGATGTCGCCGTGGACCCGCACGCTGGGGTGGATGCCGGAGGTCAGGTGCAGGTCGGACCCGCCCAGGTCGACCACCCGCTTCAGGAGGTCGTTGACGTGCAGCTCCACGTCGGGCATGGAGTCGTCGAGCGCGGCGTCGGGGGCCACCTCGTCGATGGGCACCGGCCCCTCGGCCTCCACCGGGGCGGGCTGGCCGCCGTACATGGAGGCCACCACCCGGGACAGCTCCCCCCGCACGGCGATGGCGGGGCGGACCGTCCACGCCGTCGCCCGCTCGATGTCGGTGACCGCCTCCCGGTCGCTCGGGTCGAGCATGGCCACCACCAGGTCGCTGCCGTCGAAGTCCACGGCCACGGCCAGGTGCCGGCGGGCCAGCTCGACGGGCACCAGCCGGTCGAGGGCGGGGTTGACGGCGACGTGGTCGAAGTCAACGAAGGAGAGCCCGACCTGGGCGGCCACCGCCGCGACCAGGTCCTTCTCGCTCACCAGCCCCTCGCCCAGGAGGAGCTTGGAGAGGGCGACGCCCTCGGCCTCCTCCCGGACGAGGAGGGCCTCCAGGTCGTCCCTGGACAGCACCTTCCGCTCGATCAGGAACTCTCCGAGACGACGCGAGGCGGCCTGCATGCATCCGGTATCGGACGATCAGGCGATGACCCTGAGGATCTCCTCGATCGACGTGGTGCCCTGGGCGACGTGGGTGAGGCCGGCCTGGCGCAGGGTCAGCATGCCCTGGGCCACGGCCATCTTCTTGATGTCCTCCGAGTGCTCCCGGTCGACGACGAGGCGCTCGATGTCCTCGGTCACGGTGAGCACCTCGTGGATGGCGAAGCGCCCGCGGTAGCCCGTGCGGCCGCAGTGGGCGCACCCCACCGGCCGGAACAGCCGGCCGGGGGCGTCGTCCTCCACGTCCCAGCCCAGGCGGGCCAGCTCGGCCGGCGTGGACGGGTAGGGCTCCTTGCACTTCTCGCACAGCCGGCGGGCCAGCCGCTGGGCCACGATGCAGTCGAGGGCGCTGGCCACCAGGAACGGCTCCACGCCCATCTCGATGAGGCGGGTCGGCGTGGTGGCGGCGTCGTTGGTGTGCAGGGTGGACAGGACGAGGTGGCCGGTGAGGGCCGCCTCGATGGCGATGGTCGCCGTCTCCCGGTCCCGGATCTCGCCCACCAGCACGATGTCGGGGTCGGACCGCAGGATGGACCGCAGGGCGGCCGCGAAGGTCATGCCCGCCTTGTTGTTGGTCTGGATCTGGTTGACCCCCGGCAGGCGGTACTCCACCGGGTCCTCCACGGTGATGATGTTCTTGGTGTCCTCGTTGAGGATGTTGAGGGTGGCGTAGAGGGTGGTGGACTTGCCCGAGCCGGTGGGCCCGGTGACCAGGATGGTCCCGTACGGCTTGCGGTACGACTGCTCGTAGCGCTCCATCGACGAGGGGAGGAAGCCCAGGTCGCTCAGCTTGAGGAGGGCCGTCGACTTGTCGAGGATCCGCAGCACCACCTTCTCCCCGTAGACGGTGGGCAGGGTGGCGACCCGCAGGTCCACCGCCTTGCCGCCCAGGTTGACGTTGACCCGGCCGTCCTGGGGGATCCGTCGCTCGGCGATGTTGATGTCGGCCATGATCTTGAGGCGGGAGATCACGCCCGACTGGATGCTCTTGGGTGGGCGCATGACCTCGTGGAGCACGCCGTCGATGCGGTAGCGGATGCGCAGGTCGTGCTCGCCGGGCTCGATGTGGATGTCGGAGGCCCGGTCCGCCACCGCCTGGCTGATCAGCATGTTGACCAGCTTGACGATGGGCGCGTCCTCGACGAGGTCCTTCACCTTGGCCAGGTCGTCGTCCGCCGCGCTCTCGCTGGCCGCCTGGGCGGAGATGGACTCCGCCTCGCCGTCCATGCGGTGGTACTTGTCGATCGCCTCCAGGATGGCGGCCCGGGTGGCGACGACGACCTTCAGCTCCCGCTTGGTGATGGTGCGGATGTCGTCGACGGCGAACACGTTGGACGGGTCGGCCATGGCCAGGACCAGGCGGTTGTCCTCCCAGCCCACGGGCAGGGCCTCGTAGCGGCGGGCCAGCGAGGAGCTGACCAGGCCGGCCGCGCTCGGGTCGATCGAGTGCTCGGAGAGGTCGACGAAGTCCAGCCCGATCTGGCGCGAGAGCATGGCCACCAGGTCGCCCTCGGTGACCAGGCCCCCGTCGATGAGGATGCGGCCCAGCGACTTCTGGGTCTTGGCCTGCTCGGCCAGGGCTCGCTCGAGCTGCTCGGCCGACAGCAGGTTGGCCTGCACCAGGAGCGCGCCGAGCCGATCGCCCTCCGACGCCGCCCGGGTGCGGTCGATGGACATCAGGCCGCGGCCCTCACACCGCGAGTCTCGCGCTCGCCCGGGGCCCCCGCCGCCGCGCTAACGCTCCGGCCACAGGCCATGGCCGCGTTCACAGCGGGGAGGTCCGTGGCCGCACCCGCCGCCGCAGGCGGCCTCGACGGCTGCGGACAGGCGAGAAAGGACAGGGCGGAGGCGGCGCGAGCTCCGCTCGCCCGCCGGAGCACGATCAACTCGACCGAATGGAGTGAGCGAAGCGAACGAATGAGGTCGAAGCACTAGGGGCGGACCGAGGAGAGGAACTTGAGCAGCATCCCCCGGTTGATCGGCTCGTCCGGGGAGGCGTCGGCGGGGGGCGTCGGTCCGGCATCGGGGGCAGCCTCCTCGGCGGTGGGGCGCGCGGCGGGGGCAGCGGGGGCGTCGCCCTCGGCGCCGCCGGAGGCCGGCGCCGGGCGGGCTTCAGCGGTGGGGCGGGCGCCGCCCGTGGCCCGGCGGGCGGGGCCGGGGCCGGTGTCTGCCGTGGGGCCGGCGTCGGCGGCCGGGCCGGCGCCGGCCGTGGGCCGGGCGGCCGGGGCGTCGTGGCCCCTGCTCAGCGACGCCAGCTGCTGGACGAGCTCGTCGGCTTCCTCGGCGCTCGGCGCGGGGACGGGCCGGCGGGTGGCGGCGGCGGTGCGGGTGGGGCCGGCCGGGGGCCGGGGCCCGATGGGCGCCCGCCCGGCCGGCGCCTCGGGGCCCGCGTGGGCGGCCGGCACCTTCTCGGGGGCGGGGGCCCGGCGGCGGGCCGGGGCCACGCCGTCGGCGTCGGAGCCGCCGCCGGCCGGCGGGCGGGGGGAGAGGTCGGTGGGCGGGGAGGGCGCCTCGGTTGCCGCCACCGGCGCCGGGCCCACCCGGACCAGGCCGGCGTCGACCAGGTCCTTGACGGTCCGGCAGGCGTCGTACTCCCCCACGCCCAGGCGCGCCATCACCCCGGCCACGTCCCCCGCCGAGGCGGCGGCCACCAGGTGCTTCCACCGCTCCGGGGAGACGGTGACCTCGTCGCCGGCCAGCTCGGGGGCCAGGGCGACGGTGCACCCCAGCGAGGGCACCACCGCCTCGATGGCCCGCCACTGGACGAGGCGCTCCTGGGCCTCGGCGACCAGGGCGTCGACGGCCAGCGCCTCGCCGCCCTCGGGCCCGGTGACGCCCGAGTCGAAGGCGAAGGTCCCACCGGCCAGGCGCAGGAGCTCGAACACGGCGTCGGCCGGGGTGGCAGCCCGGGGCACATCGGCGCCCACCACGGCGCCCTCCCGCAGCCACAGGCGGCCGTCGCCGCGGGCGCCGCTGACCCGCAGCTCGCCCGTCTTCTTGGTGGCCGACAGCAGGGACAGCACGTCGGGGAGCGGGATGGTCTCCAGCATTCCCTGCAACGACACCTCGACCTCCCGACGACGGTTTGCGGACCGTTGGCGTTATCGGCAGGGCCGGGGCCCGACTTCAGTGCCGCGTCAGCAGGGCGTCGACGGCGGCGGCCGACATGGCCTCCAGCGGCGGGTCGTGGCCCGTCCACAGGCGGAAGGCGTGCGCCGCCTGGTGCAGCAGCATCCCGAGCCCGCTGGTGGCCGTCGCCCCCCGCACCCGGGCGGCCTCCACGAACGCCGTGGTCGGGTAGACGACGTCCACCACCAGCTGGCCGGGGCCGAGGAGGGCGGGGTCGAACGGCGCCTCGCCCCCACCGCCGGCCATGCCCAGGGTGGTCGCGTTGACCACCAGGTCGGCGCCCGACGCCTCCTCCGGGGGCCCCACCCGCCCCGCCCCGCCCGCCAGCGAGGCCGCCACCGCCGCCTTCTCGAACGACCGCCCGGGGACGACCACCACGTCCGCCGCCCCCGCTTCCCCCAGGGCCAGCACGATGGCCCGCGCCGCCCCGCCCGAGCCCCGCACGACGCAGGTGCGCCCGGCGGGGTCGAAGCCGTGGTCCATGCGCACGGCGTCGAGGAAGCCGGGGCCGTCGGTGCTCTCCCCGACCAGCGCCCGCCCGGCCCGCACCACGGTGTTCACCGCGTGCAGCCGCTCGGCCACCGGCGAGCGCCGGTCGACCAGGGCGGCGACGTCGTCCTTGTGGGGGGTGGTCACCGACAGCCCGGAGATCCCGAGCGCCCGCATCCCCTCCAGGGCGGCCCCGGCGGCGCCGGCGGGCACCTCGAAGGCCACGTAGGCCCAGTCGAGGCCCAGCGCCGCGAAGGCCGCGTTGTGGAGCACGGGGGACAGCGAGTGGCGCACCGGGGAGCCCATCACGCCGGCCAGGCGGGTGGCGGCGGTGGGCCAGGGGTGGCCGGGCTGGCCCCGGGCCTCGCTCAGCGGACGCCCGCCTCGGCGGCGGCCGCGATGTTGCGGTTGTGCTCGGCCAGGGTGGTGGCGAACGCCTGGCGGCCCTCGGCGTCGACCACGACGTAGTACAGCCACGGCCCGTCCTCGGGCGACACCGCCGCCTCCAGGGCGGCCCGGCCCGGGGAGGCGATGGGCGTGGGCGGCAGCCCGGGGTTCTTGTAGGTGTTGTAGGGCGAGTCCACCTCCAGGTCCTTGAACAGCACCCGCAGGCCCCGCTCGCCGGTGCGGCCCTGGGCGTAGATGACGGTGGCGTCCACCTGGAGGAGCATGTCCTGCTCCAGGCGGTTGTAGATGACGCGCGCCACCTTGGCCCGCTCCTCGGGCCGGCGCACCTCCCGCTCGACCAGCGAGGCCACGATCACCGCCTCGTAGGGGCTGACCAGGCCCCCCTCGCCGGCCCGGTCGAGGCCCACCTCGGCCGCCACCTCCTCGAAGGTGGCGACCATGCGGCGCAGGATGGCCTCCTCGTCGTCCTTGGCCTCGAAGTTGTACGTCTCCGGGAACAGGAGGCCCTCCAGGTTGGTGCTGCCGGGCGGCTGGTACCGGGAGCGGACCCTGCCGCTGCCCGCCACCTCCAGGAACCGCTCGGCCGACCGCCCGGGCATCCTGCCGACCAGGTCGGCGACCTGGCCGACGGTCAGCCCCTCGGGCACGGTGAGGCGCTCGAAGGCCAGCTCGGGGCCCTTCTCCAGGGCGGCGATCACCTCGTCGAACGACGAGTTCTCCCGCAGGGTGTACGAGCCGGCCTGGAAGGGGCCGGCGTCCTTGACCCGCACGTAGAGCCGGAAGTTGCGGGCGCTGTCGATGACCCCCTCCTGCTCGAGGATGGACGCGATGCGCTGGGTGGACGACCCCATGGGCAGCTCCACGGCCACCTCGGGCCCGGCCGGCCCCGACGGGTCGATCTGGCTGCGCACGTAGGCGAAGCCCAGGCCGCCCACGACCACCCCCAGGGCGACCAGCACGGCCAGGCCGATCAGGATGCGCCTGCCCCAGGGGCCCGCCGGGTCGCGCATGGGCTCCAACACGTCGCTCATCGGGCCATCCTCCGTGGCTAGCGGTCGGTGTCGCGTCACCGCCGTCCCCCGTCGAGCCACGCCTGGAGCATCACCGCCGCGGCGGCCTTGTCGATCACCCGGCGCTGGTCGCGGGCGCGGGTGCCGGCCGCCCGCAGGGCCCGCTCGGCCGACACGGTCGTGAGGCGCTCGTCGAAGGTCTCGACGGGCACGCCCACCACCTCGGCCAGGGCGGCGGCCTCGTCGGCGGCGGCCCGGGCCGCCGGGCCGGCCCCGCCCCCCAGCGACAGCGGCAGCCCGACGACCACCCGCTCGCCGCCCACCCGGGCCACCACCTCGGCCAGGCGCCGGTGGTCGGCCACGGGGTCGCCGCTGCGCTCGAGGACCACGTGGGGCGAGGCCAGGGTGCCGGTGGCGTCGCTCACCGCCACGCCGATGCGGCGGGCGCCCAGGTCGACGCCGACCACCCTCACGCGGCGGCGAGACGGGCCCGGAGGGCGTCCAGGGCGTCGTCGATCCGGGACGGGTCGCGCCCGCCGGCCATGGCGACGTCGCCCTTCCCGCCGCCTCCGCCGCCCACCAGCCGGGCCGCCTCGGCCACCAGCGCCGGGGCGTCGAGCCCCGAGCCGGGGGCGACGGCCGCCACCAGGGCCACCCGGGCGCCGTCGGGCGTGCCGGCCAGGGCCACCGCCCGCACGCCCGGGGCCCGCCGCACGGCCAGGGCCAGCTGGCGGAGCTGGTCGGGCGCCAGGCCGTCCCGGCGGGCCACCACCACGCCGGCGAGGGCGCCGGCGGCCAGGCGGTCGGCCTCGCCGGCGGCCAGCTGGGCGCGCAGCGCCTTGAGCTCCGCCTCCAGGGCCTTCAGGTGGTCCAGCACCCGCCCCACCGCGTCGGGCAGCTCCCGGGGCTCGGCCCGCAGCAGGGCGGCGGTGCGGGCCAGCAGGAGCTCCTCCTCGCGGGTGCGCTCCAGGGCGCCCGTCCCCGTCAGGCCGGTGATGCGGCGCAGGTTGGACCCGATGGAGCTCTCGCCGGTGATCCGTACCGGCCCCACCATGCCCAGGGCGCCCACGTGGGTGCCGCCGCACAGCTCCCGGGAGCGGGAGCCGGCCTCCACCACCCGCACGTACTCGCCGTACTTGTCGCCGAAGAAGGCGATGGCGCCCAGCTCCTCGGCGTGGCTCCTGGTCGTCTCGAAGGCGCGGACGGGCTCGTCGGCCAGGATCTGCTCGTTGACCAGGTCCTCGACCACCTGGAGCTTGGCCGCCTCCACGGGGCCGAAGTTGGAGAAGTCGAAGCGCAGGTACTCGGGGCCCACCAGCGACCCCTGCTGCTGGACGTGGACGCCGAGCACCTCCCGCAGGCCCCAGTGCAGCAGGTGGGTGCCGGTGTGGTTGCGGCGGATGGCGTCGCGGCGCTCGGCGTCGACGGTGGCCACCGCCTGGGCGCCCGGCTCGATGACGCCGTCGACGACGCGCGCCAGGTGGCGGTGCAGCCCGGGGAGGGGGGCGGTGGTGTCCAGCACCCGGGCCCGCCCCGTCTCGGTGACGATGGTGCCGGTGTCGCCCACCTGGCCGCCGCTCTCGGCGTAGAAGGGGGTGCGGTCCAGGAAGATCTCGACCGTGCCGTCGTCGCCGGGCAGCACCGCCTCCACCCGGGCGCCGGCCTGGTAGGACCCGTAGCCGACGAACTCGGTGGTGCCCGACCGGTCCAGCACCTCCCGGTAGTCGCGGGCGCCGTCGCCCCCCGGCCCCGCCCGGTCGCGGTCGGCCCGGGCCCGGCGCCGCTGGTCCTCCATGGCGGCGCGGAAGCCCTCCTCGTCGACCGCCGCCCCCCGCTCGGCGGCGATCTCGCGGGTCAGCTCGATGGGGAACCCGAAGGTGTCGTGCAGCCGGAACGCCACCGCCCCCGGGACCTCGGCGGCCCCCTCGTCCAGGGCGGCGTCGAGGGCGGTCATGCCGTGGCGCAGCGTCTCGCGGAAGCGGGCCTCCTCCCGCTCCACGACCTCGGCCACGGTGGCGGCGTTGCGGGCCAGCTCCGGCCAGGCGCCGCCCATCAGCTCGACGGTGGCCTCCACCATGGGCGGCGTCACCAGCTTGTCGACGTCGAGCTGGAACGCCTGGCGCACGGCGCGGCGGATGATCCGGCGCAGCACGTAGCCCCGGCCCTCGTTGGAGGGCTGGACGCCGTCGCTCACCAGGAAGCTCATGGTGCGGGCGTGGTCGGCCAGGATGCGCAGGGCCACGTCGGCGCGGTCGTCGGCGCCGTAGGGGCGGCCGGTGATTCCCGCCGCCGCCGCCACCAGGGGGGCGAGCACGTCGGTGTCGAACACCGAGTCGACCCGCTGGAGGATGCCGAGGGTGCGCTCGAAGCCCAGGCCGGTGTCGATGTTGCGCCGGGGCAGGTCCTCCAGGGCGCCGTCGGGCTGGCGGTCGTACTGCATGAACACCAGGTTCCAGAACTCCACGAACCGCTCGTCGCCGCCCCCCGCCGGCCCGCCGGGCGGGCCGTACGCCTCGCCCTTGTCGTAGAAGACCTCCGAGCAGGGGCCGCACGGGCCGGTCTCGCCCATCTCCCAGAAGTTGTCGGCGCCCATGCGCTGGATGCGCTCGACGGGCAGGCCCACGGCGTCGTGCCAGATGTCGGCCGCCTCGTCGTCGTCCACGTGCACGGTGACCCACAGCCGGTCGGGCTCCAGGCCGAACCCATCGGTGACCAGCTCCCAGGCGAAGGGGATGGCGTCGGCCTTGAAGTAGTCGCCGAAGCTGAAGTTGCCCA
>JBKHXC010000279.1:0-4512 GCA_046566225.1 Acidimicrobiia bacterium | reverse complement strand
GGCCCGGAAGGCCCGGAACGCCCCCTCGTCGACCACCAGGTCGCGGGCCCGCAGCTCGCCCGGGGCGGGGCCGCCGTCGTCGGCCGACGAGCGGCGCAGCACCGCCCGGATCCGGGCCGACAGCTCGGCGGGGACGAACGGCTTGGTGATGTAGTCGTCGGCGCCCAGCTCCAGGCCGGCGACCACGTCGGTGATCTCGGCGCGTGCCGTCAGCATCACGATCGGCACGCCCGAGGTGCGGCGGATCTCGCGGCAGACGTCGAAGCCGCTGCGGGAGGGGAGCATGAGGTCGAGCAGCACGAGGTCGAACCGGCCCGGCTCGGCCAGCGCGTCGAGCCCCTCGCCGCCGTCGCCCACCCCGGTGACCTCGAAGCCGGCGCGCTCGAGCACGAAGGCGGCGGCCTCCCGGACCGACGGGTCGTCCTCGACGATGAGGATGTGGCCGGGCACCGGCTCAGCGTGCCACGCGGCGGGGGCCCTCACGCCCGCGCCCCGCCACGGCGGCGTCACGATTCGGTCACGGGACCCCCGACCTGCCTTGCCCGCACGCCTCGGCGCGGGCAAGGTCGCTCCCATGACGCCGATCCTGCCGCGCCGAACCCGGCCCGCCGTCGCCCGGAGGCCGTCGTGACGGCGACGATGCGCGGCGCCCGCCGGTCGACGACGCCCACCGGCCACCGCGTCGGTCGGCTCTACTACAGCATCCGCAACCGCTCCCGCTACCGGGTGCTGGGCGTGGCCACGACGTGGGAGCTGGCGCCGGGGGGCTCGGTGAGGCTGCGATGGGAGAACGGGAACACCACCACGTCGGCCGTGGACCGCGGCTCCGACCCCGAGGTCTGCCCGGCGTGCGACGCGGTGGTGGGCGGCCCCCCGTGGCTCGACGTGGCCGCCTGCCGGTGCCCCGCCGGCCTGGCCCACGCCGACCGGCCCGCCTCCTGAGGCCGCGCGGGCGGGACGGTCAGGGAGCCCGGAGGAGCTCGGACACCACGCCCACCTTCTCGGTGATGTACAGCTCGGCCAGCCGGTCGACGGTGGGGTCGGCCCCGCCCGCCTTGTAGGAGGACCGGGCGCCGTCGTGGCGGTCGGCCAGGCCCTGCCCGACCAGGGCGTCCAGGCACCCGGCCACCTGCTCCTCCGACCCGCCGGTGCGGCGGGCGAGCTGGCCGAGCGTCAGCTCCTCCCGCGCGTCGTGCAGGGCGAGGAGGATCTCGAGCTGCAGCACCGATTCCAGCCGGTCGAGCAGCTCCACCACGTCGGGCGGCAATGGGCGGTCCATCGCCTCCAACCCTTACCCGATCGGGCGCCGGCCCCGCGGCGAGCGCCCCCCTCCGCCGGGATGCGTGACCCAGCCGTGACGTTCGCCACGCCGGCCCGTTCAGACCAGGGCCAGGGTCCCGGCGTAGATGCCCAGCAGCACGACGGCGTCGGCTCGGCTGAGCCGCCCCCCCAGGCCCAGGAAGAGCCACGCCAGGGCCGCCACCACGACCATGGACACGCCGCCCACGACGGTGAGGCCGCCGTCGGTGATGGCGCCCGGCCCCACCAGGGCGGCGGCCCCGCCCACGGCGGTGCTGTTGAACACGTTGCTGCCCAGCACGTTGCCGGCCAGGAGGGCCGTCTCCCCCCGGCGGGCGGACTGGACGGCGGTCACCAGCTCGGGGAGGGACGTCCCGACGGCCACCAGGGTCAGGCCCACGAAGCCGCCGGAGAGGCCGAGGTCCTCCGCAATGCGCTGGGCGCCGACGACCAGCACGTGGGCGCCGGCCACGGTGGCGGCCAGGCCGGCGGCCACCCGCCCGAGGTCGCGCCCGGTGGGGGCGGCCGCCACGGCGGCCAGGTCCGCCTCACCCGGGCCCTCGATGCGCTCCTCCAGCTCGACCACCAGCTCCTCGGTCGCCGGCTCGGGCCGCCCGGCGGGATCGTCGGGCCCGGCAGCCCGCAGCATGACCACGACGGCCACCACGAGCGCGGCGACGAGCACCCCGCCCTCGACACGGGTCAGGCCGCCCTGGACGACGAGGGCGAACAGGGCCACCGCGGCCAGCGACAGCGGCGCCTCCCGGCGGACGACCCGGGGCAGGGTCTCGGGGCGGGCGACGACGCCGGCCACGCCCAGGACCAGGGTGAGGTTGGCGAGGTTCGACCCCACGATGTTCCCGGCGGCGAGGTCGATGGAGCCGCGGCCGGCGGCCAGCGTCGACACCAGCAGCTCGGGCGCCCCCGTCCCGAACCCCACCACCACCGCCCCCACCACCACGGGCGAGAGGCGCAGCGTCACCGCCAGGCGGGCGGCGGCCACCACGAAGGCGTCCGCCCCCCGCGCCAGCACGGCGAGCCCGGCGGCGACGAGGACGAGGTTCACGGCGATCACCGATGTTCGCACGCCCGCCCCCGCCGCCGGCCGGCCCACCGCCGTCGGCCCCCGGCCCCCCTGCCCGCCCCGGCTCCCTCCCCGCCCCGCCCGGCCCCTTCCGCCCGGCCCGCCCCCCGGGGGCCGGGCCCGCCGGTGGGCCGGCGGGCCGCCGGCTCAGCGCTGCCGCACGACGCGGTCCTCCTCCTCGACGGCGACGTCGCGCCGCCACGGCGCCGCCGACGAGGCGATGAGGGCCCACAGCAGGCCGATCCCGCCCGCGACCATGAGGATGATGCCGACGGTGTCGAGGTCCACGCCCTGGACGTCGCCCGTCACCGCCCAGGTGAGGATGGCGCCCGCCGCCAGCAGGAACACGCTCACTCCGATGCCCATGGCGTTCTCCCTTCCGTCAAGGTGCGCCGGTCGCACCGCCCGGGCCCGCGCCCGCGGTGCGCCCGTGCTGCCCGGCGCACCGGGTCGTGCTCCTCGTCCTACCCCCGCGGGTAACGCACGCGTATCGGGCCGGTCACGCACGGGTGGCAATCCGGCGGCCGGGCGCCGGCACCCGGCCGCCGGCCGGACCCCGGGGGCGGGGGCGCCAGGACGGGCAGCCACCGGCGGGCGCACCTATTGACGTCCCATTGCCGACGGCCCTACGGTGCCGGCGTGCGGGTGGTGCTGCTGGGCAAGGGGGGCTCGGGCAAGTCGACGCTGGCCGGGCTGCTGTGCGCCGAGATCGTGTCCCGGAGGGGGTCGGTCGTGGCCTTCGACGCCGACACCGTCCCCGGCCTGGGCGAGGTGCTGGGCATGCCGGCCACCGACGACTGGTTCCTGGCCGGGGCCGCCGTGCGGGAGGCCGGCGGCTGGCGCCTCGACGGCACGCCCGCCGACGTGGTGGACCGCTGCGCCCGCGACGCTCCCGGCGGCGTGCGGTTCGTGCAGGTCGGCAACGCCGACGCCACCCTGGCCGACTTCGAGCTGTACCGGGCGCGCTACCCGGACCGGTGGTCGGCGACCATGGCGTTCAACACCGTGTGCCGGGCCTACGACGACGAGGACGGCTGGGTGATCGTCGACCTCCAGGGCGGCACGGTCAACGTGGCCGGCGGGATGGCCGGCACCTCGGGCGTGGCCCTGCTCGTGGTCGAGCCGTTCGCCAAGTCGGTGCTCACCGCCCGCCGCATGGCGGGCATGGGACCGTGGCCGTCCGGCATCCGCCTGGCCGGGGTGGCCAGCAAGGTCGCCTCCCCGGCAGACGAGGCCTACGTGGCCGAGGCCCTGGAGGCGGTGGGCGTGCCCCGCTGGGGGTCGATCCCCCTGGACCCCGCCATCAGGCGGGCCGAGCGGGCCGGCGAGCCGCTGGTGTCGGTCGACCGGGAGTCGCCCGCCCGCCGGGCGGTGGCCGCCCTGGTGGACCGGCTGGAGGAGGCGGGAGCGCCCGCCGGAGCCGTCCGGAGCGCGTGAGCGGGCCGGGCCGAGGAACGGAGGAGCAGTGACGAGGATCGCCGTCGCCGGCAAGGGCGGGTCGGGCAAGACCACGGTGGCCGGGGTGCTGGCCCGCCTGGTGGCCGAGGGCGGCCACGACGTCCTCACCGTCGACGCCGACGAGAACCCGAACCTGGGGATCTCGCTCGGCCTGGGCGTGGACGCCACCTACGGGCTCATCGGCGCCCGGGAGGCGATGATCCCCGACGGGCCCGCCCTGGCCGTGCCCATGGAGGAGGTGGTCGACCGGTTCGCCGCCGAGGCGGGCGAGCGGCTCAGGATCGTGCAGGTGCGCAAGTTCGACCACTTCCGCCCCGGCTGAGGCGGGCTCTCGGCCGGGCAGTTGCTCGCCGCGTTGGAGGACAGGCCGGGACGGGTCGTCATCGTCGACCTGGGCGGTGGCGTGATGACCGTGGCCCGGGGCGACCGGAGCCAGGTCGACGCGCTGGTCGTGGTCGTCGAGCCCTACCCCCGCTCGGCCGAGGTGGCCCGGCGGCTGCTGGCCATGGCCGCCGAGAAGGGCATCGGGCGGCGCGTCGTGGTGGCCAACAAGGTCGCCGGCCCCGAGGACCTGGAGGCCGTCGAGCGCTTCCTCGGCGTGGCCCCCGACGTGGTCATCCCCGAGGATGCCGCGGTGGCGGCCGCCGACCGGGCCGGCGCCTCGCCCGTCG
>JBKHXC010000278.1:0-1767 GCA_046566225.1 Acidimicrobiia bacterium | reverse complement strand
GCCTCCAGCAGGGGCCGCTGGGCGTCCAGGGTCCGCAGCGCCCACTCACCTCGCGTCACGGCCACGACCACGACCGGCGTGGCGCCTCGCTCGAGCGGGGCGGGCACGGCGGCGGCGACCCGCAGCTCCGCCACCCGCCCGAGCGCGTGGAGCTGGCCGGCGGCGTCCGGGCCGACCGGGGGCTCGGGCCGCCCGCCCCCGGCCACCCACGCGGCCACGCGCCGGGCGACGTCCCAGTGCACCGGCCCGTCGGCGTCGGGCACCCGGGCCAGCTCGGCGAAGAAGGGCAGCCCCTCCAGGGGGCTGGACCCACCGGCCGGCCCGGGCTCGCTCACCTCGCAACTCTACGGCCGGGGGCGTCGCCATCCCCGGAGAGGGCCGCCGGGCGGCGGTGGCCGGCGACGTGACGGCCCGGCGCACGGCGACACGCAGGGCCGCCTCGACGAACGGCACCGCCCCGGACGCGGAGTGCCGACCTGCGCCGGCCGCCCCCCGCGGGGCACGATGGGCGGATGCTGGCCGACGGGCTCACCATGATGTACGGGCTGGACCGCCCCCCGGTGCCGGCCACCACCCGGCTCGGCGTCGTGCAGCTCGACCGGTTGTTCGCCGAGCTGGCGGCCGCGTCGTTCGGCGGCGGGCTGTACCGGGTGCACGCGCCCGACCAGGCCGAGGAGTGGACGTTGCGGGCCGGCGAGCTGTTCCCCGAGCTCGCCGAGCGCATGTACGTCTTCGGCTGCGACTGGCTGGGCCGCCAGTTCGCCGCCGACGCCGAGCGCATGGAGGGCCAGCACCACCTCGTCCTGCTCCTCGACCCGGGGACCGCCGAGGCCCTGGAGGTGCCGGCCACGGTGGAGTCGCTGCACACCGACGAACTGGTCCAGTACGGCGAGGCGGCGCTGGCCGTGGGCTTCTACGCCGACTGGCGGGAGGCCACCGGCGACGAGGACTACCTGGGCGGCGACGAGTGCGTGGGCTACGACGTGCCGCTGTTCCTGGGCGGCGAGGACGAGGTGTCGAACCTGTCGAGGATCGACATGGACCGCTACTGGACGGTCGTCACCCAGCTCCGCCAGGGCGCCCTGCGCCTCCCGCCGGGGCGCACCATCCGCGACGTGGCCGGCGGCCGCTGAGGGCGGTGCGCCGGGAGCGCGGCACGCGCGACGGCGCCGGCACGGCCCTCACCGGTTCGGCGGCGGGCGACGCCGGTGGCGGGCGGCTCGGCGCGTCAACCGCCGTCGCGGTGGACGACGTCGAAGGAGAAGGCGGGCAGGCACACCGACACGTACTCGGCGCCGTCCGCCCCGGGGGTGCTGTAGCGGACCCACTCGCCGGGCCGGCAGTGGACCGCCTGCCCGGCGTGCACGTCGAGCGCCCCACCGTCGTGCTCGACGCGGACCAGGCCGCGCAGCACGATGGTGTACTCGTCGAACTCGGGCCGCTGGCCGGGCTCCGACCAACCCGGCGGGCTCCTCATCAGCGCCAGGCTCACGTCCTCGGCGCCGTCGCTGGCCCGGCCGACGAACTCGTCGATCGTCTTGGGCGGCTCGCCGGCCGCCGCCACCCGCACCGGCGACTCGATCAACCTCGGCATCCGCCTCGCCCTCCCCGGCCGGCCACGGTGGGACGGTAGCGCGGACGCCGCCCGGCCCCGGGGGCCGCCGCCGGCGTCAGCGCCGACCGAGGGCGGCCGGCGCCAGCGCCCGGCGCTGGGCCTCCAGGGCGTCGAGCTGGGCCGCCGCCCGCTCCTCCAGCGCCTCCAGGTCC
>JBKHXC010000277.1:0-1573 GCA_046566225.1 Acidimicrobiia bacterium | reverse complement strand
ACGAGTCGCCGGCGCGCACCACCACTTCGCGCCCGTTCCCCGCTTGTGGGCGGATGGCCGGGGACGGCGCGGCGCCACGGCGGGTCGGCGTGGCAGGCGCCGCGGTGGTGGTGGGGGTGACCGGAGGTGGGGCTGGCACCGCCGCAGGGCCTGCCAGTGGTGACGGCTCGGTGACCGCATCAGGCAGGCGGCGGAGCACGGTGGTCTGGGCGTCGGCGTCGAGGGGCGGAGGGGGAGCGTCGGCGAGGCGGCGGAGGGTGGTGACCGGTGAAGGCGTGGGGTCGGCGCCGGCCGGGAGCGAGCTCATCCCGATGCTGGCGGCCAGGCCGACGCCGAGGGCACCGTCGAGGATGCGGCGGAGGCTGGGAGGCGTCCACCGGTCGAGCTGGGTGACGAGGCGAGCCCCGCCGGCGGCACGGGCGGCGATGCCGAGGACGGTGATGGCGAGGAGCCCCGCCCCGACGACGAGTGCCACCAGCCGCAGGGCGCTCACCGCCACCAGCAGGGGCTCGCCTTCCGCCAAGGTGCGGGCCACGCCCTCGGCGTCCAGGCCCAGCGGCGGGAGGCTTCGGCCGGCGTAGACCAGCACGAACTCGCCGGTGGCGAGGCCGGCCACCGTGGCGGTCAGGCGGCCGGTGGCGACGACCCACTGGCGCA
The DNA here is from genome assembly GCA_046566225.1 of Acidimicrobiia bacterium. Taxonomy (GTDB): domain Bacteria; phylum Actinomycetota; class Acidimicrobiia; order Acidimicrobiales; genus DATLFN01. The sequence continues at coordinate 916 of JBKHXC010000277.1, read as the reverse complement.
CGCTCACGGACCAGCCCGCGGGTCGACGATCAGGTCGGCCCCAACGTGCCGGACGAGTGCCGGCTGCTCGCAGCCGCCCGGCCCGGACACCACGGTGATCGCAGTGGCGCCCGGCGCGGCTGCCACCGGCCGCCCCGGCACCTCGGCGCCGGGCTCCGGCCAGCCGTCGAACAGGTCGAGCACCCCGTCGTGGAGCAGCGCCGGGGTCCGCCGCCCATCGCAGTCCCAGTCGCCGACGGCCCACGCATCGTCGGGCCCGCCCAGAGCGAACCGGGCGACACCCGCCTGGAGCACGTCACCGACCCGCTGCACCGTCTCCTCGCACCCGTCGCCATCGGCGTCAGCCGCCGGAGGGGCAACCGGAGCGCACCGGGTGATCGCCGGCGGGACCTCGGCGGCGTTCCGCCACAGCGGCAAGCGGAAGGTGGCGATCCCCGCCAGGGCCACGACGGTGAGCACGGCGACGAGCGGAAGGCGGCGCACAAGGACCGACCCGGGGCCGAGGCGCGGCTTCGCGGCGTCGACCTCGTCGTCCAGGGGGCGCCGCAACCCCGCCGGCGACCGATCCGCAGTGGCGGCCGTCGTGCCGGAGCCGAGGTCGCTGTGGGGCCCATCCCGGTCGGGCGCGGCGGCGGCCTTCAGCGGAGACGGCGGCGTGAGGTGGGCCGAGAGCCGGTCGAGGAGCCCGGCCGGCGGCGCCGATGGGGCCGGCGCGGCGGCGGCGCCAGGCATCCGCGCCCCCGGGATGCGGTGCTCGACCGCGGCTGCGAGCGAGCGGGCGCTGGGGCGGTGGGCCGGGTCGGGGTTCTGCGCCTGGTCAGCCAGGGCCGCCAGCACTCGCCGCTGGTCGTCGACCACCGCCGTGGGCGAACCAGCGCCTCGGTGCCGGCCCAGCTGACGAGGTCGAGCCCCCATG
>JBKHXC010000276.1:0-1731 GCA_046566225.1 Acidimicrobiia bacterium | reverse complement strand
GGAATGGTCCGGTCCAAGAACGTACTCGGCATGCTCATGCAGAACTTCTTCTCCATGGGCCTGGTGAGCGTGCTGTGGGCCGTGGTCGGGTTCAGCCTCGCCTTCGGCGACGGCGGCGGCTTCATCGGCAACCTCGACTTCGCCGGCCTGAAGGGCCTGAGCGACGCCGCCCTCGTCCTGCCCGGCTACGTCGACGGGCTCGCCCTCACCATCCCCCCCATCGTGTTCGCCGCCTACCAGATGATGTTCGCCGTGATCACCCCGGCCCTCATCACCGGCGCCACCGCCGACCGGATGAAGTTCGCCGGCTGGGCGCTGTTCCTCGGCCTGTGGGTCGTGCTCGTGTACTCGCCCGTGGCCCACTGGGTGTTCAGCCCCACCGGCTGGCTGTTCGAGCGGGGGGCGCTGGACTTCGCCGGGGGGACGGTCGTCCACATCAACGCCGGCGTCGCCGCCCTGACCCTAGTGGTCGTCCTCGGCAAGCGGCGGGGCTGGCCCCGGGAGGCCATGCCCCCCCACTCGCTGCCGCTGACCCTGCTGGGCACCGGCATCCTGTGGTTCGGGTGGTTCGGCTTCAACGCCGGCTCCGCCCTGGGGGCGGGCCAGGTGGCGGGCCAGGCGCTGATCAACACCCACCTGGCCGCCGCCGCCGGTATGCTGGGCTGGGTCCTGGCCGAGCGGCTCAAGGATGGCAAGGCCACCACCCTGGGCGCCGCCTCCGGGGCGGTGGCCGGCCTGGTGGCCATCACCCCGTGCGCCGGCTTCGTGGGCGGCCTGGCGCCGGTGTTCATCGGCTTCGTCGCCGGCATGGTGTGCCTCATGGCCATCCAGCTCAAGTTCCGGCTGGGCTACGACGACTCGCTCGACGTGGTGGCCGTCCACCTCGTCGGTGGGATCATCGGGGCCGTGCTCCTCGGGTTCTTCGCCGACACCGCCGTCAACGCCGGCGGCGCCGACGGCGTGTTCTTCGGCGGGGGGGCCTCCCTGCTGGCCGACCAGCTGGTGGCGATCGTCGCCACCATCGCCTTCTCCGGCGCCGTGTCCCTGGTGCTGGCCAAGGCGGTGGACGCCACGGTCGGGCTGCGGGTCCCGCCCGACGAGGAGGCGGCCGGGCTGGACACCACCCAGCACGCCGAGTCGGCGTACAACCTGGGCGACTTCGGTTCCATGGGGAGGATCGGCTCATGAAGCTCGTGACGGCCATCGTCAAGCCGTTCAAGCTCGACGACGTGAAGGACGCCCTCAAGGCGCTGGACGTGCAGGGCATGACCGTGTCGGAGGTCCAGGGCTTCGGGCGCCAGCGGGGCCACACCGAGGTGTACCGGGGCGCCGAGTACACGGTGGACTTCGTGCCCAAGGTCCGGGTGGAGATCCTGGTCGACGACGCCGACGCCGGCCGGGTGGTCGACGCCATCGTGTCCGCCGCCCGCACCGACAAGATCGGCGACGGCAAGGTGTGGGTCACCGAGGTGGACAGCCTGGTGCGCATCCGGACCGGGGAGATGGGTCCCGACGCTCTCTGACCGGGCCTCGCTGCTGGCCGAGGGCGGGCCCCGGGGGCCCGCCTTCTGCCGCGACCACGCCGACGCCGCCGACCGGTGGATGGCCGCCCTGCTGGGCGACGAGGACGGCCTGGCGCTGGTGGCGGTGGGCGGCTACGGCCGGCGGGAGCTGTGCCCCTACAGCGACCTCGACGTCGTGCTCGTCCACGACGGCAGCCGCCGGGCGGCC
>JBKHXC010000275.1:0-2191 GCA_046566225.1 Acidimicrobiia bacterium | reverse complement strand
CGCCCCGGCCTGACCGGGCCGGGTGATGCCAGCGGGACTGGAGGAGGTGCTCGAAGAGGCGCGCGCCCTGGGGTTCCTCGGTCCCGGGCCGGTCTCCGGCCACGTCGAGCACGCCGCCGGGTTCGTGCAGGCGGTGGGCGCGCCACCGCCCGACCGCGTCGTCGACCTGGGCAGCGGCGGCGGCCTGCCCGGTCTGGTGGTCGCCGCCGCCTGGCCGGGGGCCCGGGTGATCCTCCTGGACGCCAACCAACGCCGGACGTCGTTCCTGGCCCGGGCCGCCCGCGCCTTGGAGCTCGACGACCGGGTGGTGGTCGCCCAGGCCCGGGCCGAGGACGTGGGCAGGGATCCGTTGTGGCGGGGGCGGGCCGAGGTGGTCCTGGCCCGCAGCTTCGGCCCGCCGGCCGTGACGGCCGAGTGCGCGGCACCGCTGTTGGCGGTGGGGGGCCGGCTGGTGGTCTCCGAGCCGCCGGGCGAGGAGGCCGAGCGCTGGCCGGAGGCTCCGCTGGAGGCGCTGGGGCTGCGTCCCGTGAGCCGGCTGGAGCAGGCGTTCTCCCGGTTCCAGGTCCTCCGCCAGGAGCAGCCGTGCCCCGAGCGCTTCCCCCGGCGGGTGGGGGTGCCCGCCAAGCGACCCTTGTTCTGAAGCGTTTCACGTGGAACTTCCCGGCGGCCGCCGCTCAGGTTTCACGTGAAGCATGAGGGTTCTTGACCTGACCGTCGGAGCGGACAAGAGTGGGGCCGTGCGCACGGCAAGAGGCTCCGCCCCTTCACGGCCGCAACCCTTCGGGCTCGGATGACCGCACCGGACGACGACCTGGCCCGCCGGGGCCGGGACATCTTCGACCGCCTGCGCGCCACCAGCGCCACCAGCCCCGGGTCCGATGCTGCCGCGCCGGAGGGAGACGGGGACCGGTCACCTCCCGCCGCGCCCGGGCCGGCGGGGGGCCTGGACGCCCCCACCACGCCGAGTGCCGATCCGGTCATGGCCCCGCCGGCCGTGGCCGCGCCGTCCCCTTCGGCGGGCGGGGGGGGGAGGGAGCCGCCGGCGAGCCGCCCACCACCGCCCCGGAGCCGGCGACTCACGCCGGCGAGCCGCCCACCACCGCCCCGGAGCACCCCCCGGCCCCGCCGCCGCCGCCCTCCGCCGGTCAGGCTCCCACCGAGCCGTCCCATGCCGGCGACGGAGAGCGGGCCCACGACGCCGGCCCACCACCGGCGGAGGTGAACGGCGCCGGGCCAGCGCCCACTCCGCCGGCACCGCCGGCCCGGTCCCGCACTCGCGGCCCGGTCCCGCTGGGCATCCCGGCCGAGGCCATCGCCTCCCTCATGGGCCAGGGCGACGAGCCGGCGGCCTCGCCGGCGGACCTGTCGCCCGCCCGCTTCGCCCGTCCCCTGCCTCGCGTCATGGCCATCGCCAACCAGAAGGGCGGCGTCGGCAAGACGACCACGGCGGTGAACCTGGCCGCCGGTTTCGCCGAGCTGGGCTACCGCGCCCTGGTGGTCGACCTCGATCCCCAGGGCAACGCGACCACCGGTCTGGGCATCAACCCCCGCAACCTCGACAGCTCGGTCTACGACGTGATGATGCACGACGTCCCGATCGACGACTGCGTCGAGGCGACCAGCCTGCGCAACCTGTTCGTCTGCCCGGCGACGATCGACCTGGCCGGCGCGGAGATCGAGCTGGTGCCCGCCTTCAGCCGCGAGCTCAAGCTGCGCCGGGCCCTCGAGCCGGTCCTGGAGGACTTCGACTTCGTGGTGGTCGACTGCCCCCCGTCGCTCGGGCTCATCACCATCAACGCCCTGGCCGCGGCGAGCGAGGTGGTGGTCCCCATCCAGTGCGAGTACTACGCGCTCGAGGGCCTGGGCCAGCTGCTCCGCAACGTCAACCTGGTCCAGACCAACCTCAACCCCCGCCTGGAGGTCAGCGCCATCGTCCTCACCATGTTCGACGCCCGCACCAAGCTGGCCGACCAGGTGGTGGTGGAGGTCCGCACCCACTTCGGCGCCAAGGTGTGCCGCAACATCGTGCCCCGCACCGTCCGGCTGTCGGAGGCACCGTCGTTCGGCCAGCCCATCCTGGTCTTCGATCCCACCTCCCGGGGGGCGATCGCCTACCGGGAGCTGGCCCAGGAGGTGAGTGGTGGCGCGCCGCAGCGGGTTGGGTAAGGGCCTGGGCGCCCTGATCCCGCCC
>JBKHXC010000274.1:0-3212 GCA_046566225.1 Acidimicrobiia bacterium | reverse complement strand
TCGAGTCGCGCACGAACTTGGAATGGCCGGTGGCCAGCACGGACACCGAGATGGTGTGGCGGCTCGCCGCCCAGGCGAGGAAGTCCACGACCCGCTGGTCGATGCGTCCGGCCAGCAGGTCCGCCCGTGCCCACGGCGTCAGGACCAGGTTCGGGTGGTCGGCCAGCGCCCGGGCGTCGACGCCGGCCGGCGGATCGTCTCGGTACCCGGCGGCAACGGCCAGGACGTGGTCGACGTAGGCGTCGTCGTGGTTGTAGTTCCAGACGGCGGAGCGGAGGCGAGCGGGATCACCTGCGCCGTTGGCGCACAGGTACCTGGCGGCGCCCCAGATCGAGTCCACCGCCCCGTAGGGGTCGGCGGTGCTATCGCCGTCGCCATCGACCCCGTAGGCGGCCCAGGTGGCACCCAGGAACTGCATGGGGCCCATGGCGCCGGCGGCGTTGGCCCCCGACCGCACGCCCGGGCGCTGGGAGCGACCGTGGTCGCTCTCCACCTTGCCCACCGCGGCCAGCACCTCCCAGGGCAGGGGGCAGGAGGCGGCCGCCGCTCGATACACGGGCTCGAGCTCGGCCGGGATGTCGGCTCCGGCCACCGGCGAGCCTCGTGACCCGCCGGGCACGGCCAGGTTGAACAGCACGAGGCTGGCGCCGGCGGCCGCCGCCAGGGCGCACAACACGGCGCCGGCGAGCGCCACCAGCTTCACCACGGCGTCGGTCCGTCGTCTCGGAGTGCGGTGGAGTCCACGTCGCCCACTACGGGGCGCGCTCCGGCAGCTCGAGGGATGCGTCGGAATTGATAAAGCTTTACAAACTCCGCCGACTTGGGTACGGTCGAGCGCCGATGGTTACGGTGCGCACGTGGGACGCATGGTCGATGTGGAGCTGTTGGTCTCGGCCAAGGACATCGCCGAGCGCCTGGGCTTCAAGCGCGTCCAGCTCGTGCACTACTACCTGCGCTCCGACCCCACCTTCCCGGCCGCCGTCTACACCGTGGCCGAGGCGTCGCGCCCGCTTCGCCTGTGGTACTGGCCGGACGTTGAGGCCTGGTCGGCCTCCCGTCGCCGCCGGCCTCCGTCCCCGGAAGCCGTCGAAGTCGTCGAGAAGCGAGGAAATCCTCGTAGCCGGCCGTAATACCTGGCAGGATGTCGGCCGCAGTTGCCGGAAGGCCTGAAGGAGGCCTCATGGTTAACGTCCGGACCCCGCCACGGCCTCCTGAGGCCGCGCCGCCGCGACGGTCCCGCTGGCACTGGTCGACCATCCCGCTCCTGGTGGCCATTGCGGCGGGCCTCGGCGTGCTCGTGTACCTGTTCGCCATCACTGACGACGAGCCTTCGAGCAGCGGGCCACTGACGACAGCAACGACGGCGCCGCAACCGACCACGCCCACCACCGTCGACCCGGAGGCGGCCACCAAGGCCGCCATCCTCGACGCCTACCGCCAGTCGTACGACGCGGTGATCGCGGTGGGAAGTGATCCAAACGGTCAACCGACCGACCCGCGCTTGGAGCAGCACGCCATCGGCAATGCGCTGCTCGCCTCGCAAGCGTCAATCGATCGTCTGCGGAAGGCGGGTCACGTTCTCCAGGGAACCATCGAACTCCACCCCGAGGTCGTGGAGCTCACGGCCGACGCCGCTGTCGTGGAGGACTGCAGCGTTGACCGGTTGTCGATCGTGAACGCGGCGACGGGGGAGGTTGTCACGCCGGCAGATCCGTCCCCCGAGGGCGGTCGAGCGCGGGCTACCTACAAGTTGCTGAACGGCGTGTGGATGCAGAACAGCTTCAGGGATCTCAAGCAGCCGTGCGTACCGACCGGATCCTGACCGCAGCGGCGCTCGCCGTCATCCCTGTGGCCGTGGTGCTCGTGAGTGCGTCTCCCGCCGGCGCACAGGTCGGTCGAGGGATCAAGGACGACAGCGCCATCATCGCCGGTGCCACCGACCCCGGGTCGTCGCCTGCGGGAGCCCAGGTGTCACGGCGCCGCCGGGGTGTCGCCATGTGCACCGCTGCGGACGGAACCGTTGGGCGCGTCGGCTACGAGCCGGTCCCTGCCGAGCTGCTCATCGACGAGCAGAAGGCCCAGATCGCCGAGGGCGGCGGCGGCATCTACTGGAAGACCTGCGGCGGCCAGTCGCAGCTCAAGTACTCGGGATCTGGTAACGGCGGCATCTACATCCCGCCCCGCACCCGGGGCGGCCCTCCCGCCAACCCGGGCGACCTGGCCGAGGAGGCCCTGGAGCGCACGCCGCTGCCCGAGCCGGTCATCGAGATGGCGCCCCGGCCGGAGTTCACCCAGCTGGTCAATTTGCCGGTCTTCTTGTGGCTGGGGCCCGAGTCGTGGAAGACCTTCACCGCCTCGGCCACCGCCGGGTCGGTCACCTCCACGGTCACGGCCACGCCCAAGCGGGTGATCTGGGACATGGGCACGGGCGACACCGTCGTCTGCGACGGCCCCGGACTCCCCTACGACCCCGCCCTGTCCGACGAGGCCAACCCCTCCACCTGCCGCTACACCTACCGCCGCTCCAGCGCCGGCCAGCCCGACAAGGCCTTCGTGGTCACCGCCACCGTGGAGTGGGAGACGACCTGGACCGTCACCGGAGCAGCCGGTGGCGGCGGGCTCGGCACCGTCGCCCGCTCGGCGTCCACCAAGGTCACCGTGGCCGAGCTGCAGGCCCTCAACATCTACGACCGCCCGTAGGAGATCCGCGCCATGACCGCCACCTCCACCCGCCGCGCCGGGCCGACCCCGGGAACCCGCAGCCTGGGCGCCCTGCCCGGCATCGCCCAGGCCCGCCGCTCGATGCCCATGGCCTTGGTGGGCCTGCTCTCGCTGGTGATCGGCGCCGTGGTGACCGCCGGGCTGTTCCTGGGTGGCGACGACCGCCAGGCGGTCTTGGTGGTGGCCCGCCCGGTGGCGGCCGGCCAGGTCATCGCGGCGGGCGACCTGGCGGTGGGCGAGGCCTCCCTGTCCGGCGCCGAGGCCCTGCCGGCGTCGGAGCGGGCCGAGGTGGTGGGCAAGACGGCGGCCGTGGGCCTGGCGCCCGGCGCCGTGCTGGCGCCGTCCCAGCTGGGGGCCCGCTCCGGCTTGGGGCGGGGCGAGGCGGTGGTGGGGGTGGCCGTCAAGGCGGGCCAGGCCCCGTCCGGGCTGCGGGCCGGCACCCGGGTGCGGGTGGTGGACACGGGCGGCACCGCCGGCGTGCCCCCGGCGGG
>JBKHXC010000273.1:0-7549 GCA_046566225.1 Acidimicrobiia bacterium | reverse complement strand
CGCCGACAACCCGGCCGCCGCCGGCGCCGGCCGACGGCGTCAGCCGGGGGCGGCACCCAGCGCCCGGGCCCGGGAGAACACGGCGTCGAACATGGGCTCGGTGAGCCGGCCGGTGAAGGTGTTCTGCTGGCTCGGGTGGTAGGAGCACACCACCGTGCGCCCGTCGCCGAGGGCCGCCTCCACGCCGTGCCCGAAAGCGGGACGGGGCCGGAGCCCGGCCAGGCGGGCCACCGCCTCGTAGGCGAAGCCCCCCAGCGCCACCACGACCCGGGCGCTCTCCAGCGCCGCCATCTCCCGGGCCAGGTAGCCGATGCAGGCGTCGCGCTCGGCCGGCGTGGGCCGGTTGCCGGGCGGGGCGCAGCGCACCACGGCGGCCACGTAGGCGCCGTGCAGGACCAGGCCGTCGTCGGCGGCGACGCTGGTGGGCTGGTTGGCGAACCCGGTGCGGTGCAGGGCGGCGAAGAGCCAGTCGCCCGACCGGTCCCCGGTGAAGACGCGCCCCGTGCGGTTGGCACCGTGGGCCGCAGGGGCCAGGCCGACCACGACCAGCGAGGCCGCCGGGTCGCCGAAGCCGGGCACCGGGCGGCCCCAGTAGTCCTCGGCGGCGAAGGCGGCCCGCTTGTCGGCGGCGACCTGCTCGCGCCAGGCCACCAGGCGCGGGCAGCGCCGGCACTCGACCACCTCGGCGGCCACCGCGGCCAGGCCGGGCGGGGGCGGGTTCGGCACGGACCGAGAGTAGGTTGGCCGCCGGCATGCCGAGACGCCCCAAGCCGACGCCGGCGACCGTCGCCCTCTTCGTCCGCCACGGGCTCACCGCCACCACGGGAAAGGTGCTGCCCGGCCGGGCCCGGGGCCTGCACCTGGCCGACGACGGCCGGGCCCAGGCCCAGGCGGTGGCCGAGCGCCTGGCCGCGGTGAAGAAGGTGGTGGCGGTGTACTCGTCGCCCCTGGAGCGGGCCCGGGAGACGGCGGCGCCCATCGGCGCCCGCCTGGGGCTGAAGGTGGTGGCCGAGCGGGGGCTGCTGGAGTGCGACTTCGGCGAGTGGACGGGCGCCGAGCTGATGGCGCTGTCCAAGCGGCCGGAGTGGGCCGCCGTGCAGCGCTACCCCAGCGGGTTCCGGTTCCCGGCCGGCGAGTCGTTCCGGGAGATGTACACCCGGGTGACCGGCACCGTGGCCCGCCTCCGGGCCCGCCACCCGGGCGAGGCGATCGTGCTCGTGTCCCACGCCGACCCCATCAAGGCGGCGGTGGCCGACGCCACCGGCACCCCCCTCGACCTGTTCCAGCGCATCGTCATCTCTCCCTGCTCGGTGTCGGCCGTCGCCTACGCCGACACCGGCCCCATCGTCCTCACCGTCAACTCGGTGGGCGACCTGGCCGAGCTGCGGGCCTCGTGAGCACCCACCGCGCCCGCCCGCTCCCCGCGCTCCCCGGCGGCGGCCTCCATGGGTGAGTCCTACGAGCTGCTCGACGTGGACAAGCTCACCGTCGGCGCCCTGGGCAGGCCCGGGCAGCGCCTGTTCCTCCTCCAGGCCAAGGCGGGGGCCCAGGTGGTCACCCTGAAGGTGGAGAAGGTCCAGGTGGCGGCGCTGGCCGCCCACCTGGCCGCGATGCTTGAGCGCCTGCCCCGGCCGGGGCACCTGCCCGAGGACCTGGACCTGGAGGCGCCGGCCGAGCCGGAGTGGGTGGTGGGCAGCCTGGGGGCGAGCTACGACGAGGCCCTCGACCGCCTCCTGCTGGTGGCCGAGGAGGCCGTGCCGGAGGGCGAGGAGCCGGCCGAGGCCCGCTTCGGCCTCACCCGCGACCAGGTGGCGGCGCTGGCCATCCGCAGCACCCGCCTGGTCGAGGCCGGCCGGCCGCCGTGCCCGCTGTGCGGCTACCCGCTCGACGAGAGGGGCCACGATTGCCCGCGGACGAACGGGCACCGCGCACCGACGCTCTGACCGTGCTGGCCCACGGGGAGGTGGAGGTGCGCGGCCGGATGCCGTGGAGCTCGAACGCCACCTTCCTGGTCGAGCTGTGCCACGACGGCGTGACCATGCCCGCCGTCTACAAGCCCATCCGCGGCGAACGGCCGCTGTGGGACTTCCCGGCCGGCCTGCACCGGCGGGAGGTGGCCGCCTACCGGCTGTCCGAGGCCCTGGGGTGGGGCCTGGTGCCGGAGACGGTCGTCCGGGAGGACGGGCCGCTCGGGCCCGGCTCGCTCCAGCGCTTCGTGGCCGCCGACTTCTCCCAGCACTACTTCACCCTGCTCGAACGGCCGGAGCTGCACGGGGCGCTGCGCACCGTGTGCGCGTTCGACCTGGTCGCCAACAACGCCGACCGCAAGGGCGGCCACTGCCTGCTGGGCGAGGACGGGCGCGTGTGGGCCATCGACAACGGCCTGTGCTTCCTCGCCGAGCCCAGCCTGCGCACGGTCATCTGGGACTTCGCCGGCGAGCCGGTGCCGGAGCCGCTGGTGGCCGACGTGGCCCGCCTGGGGGCCGCGCCGCAGACCGGGCTGGAGGAGCTGCTCGACCCCGGCGAGGTCGACGCCCTGCGGCGCCGGGCCGCCGCCGTGGTCGCCCGGCCGACGTTCCCCGCCCCGGGCCGGTCCCGCTACGACTATCCGTGGCCCCTCGTGTGACGCCGGGACCGGACCCTGGAACGTCCCCTCCCGGTACCAGAGCGGCGCCGGGGCGGGTCACTCGACCTTGACGCGCACCCGGTCGGCGACGAAGGGGTCGAACGGCGTCTTGTCGCCCCTCACCAGCACGACCCACACCTCGTGGTCGCCGCGGGGCAGGTCGGGCACGTTGACGACGACGTCGGACGCGTGGAGGATCCCCCGCTCCTCGGGGACGGGCACCCCCATGGGAGTGGTCGGGCGGTTCACGAACAGGGCGAAGTGGCCGGTGGCACCCGAGACGTCGGGGCCGGGCGGCGCCACCTGCACGCCGGCGACCTCGATGCTGACGACGAAGGCCTGGCCGGCCTCGATCGACGCCGGCGCGGTGGCCCGGATCGCCGGGGGCCTCACCTCCACCTCGGCCCGGGCGACGTTCTCGCCCATGCGGCGCCGCGCGCCGTCGGCCACCACCACGGCGATCCGGTGCGTCCCCGGGAGCAGGCCGGTGACGCGCACCGGGTTCTCCCACGACTCGATCACGTCCTTGCCCGGCTCCACCCGCTCCCCCACCGGCACCGGCTCGGTGTCCACGAAGACCACGTAGTGACCGGTGTGGCCGGAGGTGTCGCCGTCGGGTTCGACGACGCGCACGCCGGCGCCGGAGAGCTCCAGGGTGGCGGTGTTGCCCTCCAGCACGCCGTCGTCGGGGACGCCGGCGATCTCGATGCTCTCCCCGGCGCCCAGCCGGCGCAGCTCGCGTGCCATCTCGGCGCTCTGGTCGCCGCCGCAGGCCGCCATCGCGCCCAGCGCCGCCGCCATCGCCAGCCGTGCCGCTCCCCGACTCCTCACGCTTCCCCTCCTCGGTCGTTCCTGGCCTCCAGCGCCTCGAGCAGCCGAGGCAGCACCTTGGTGACGTCGCCGATCACGCCCAGGTCGGCGACGGCGAAGATGGGCGCGTCCCGGTCCTTGTTGATGGCGACGATGTGCCGCGCCCCCTTCATGCCCACCAGGTGCTGGGTGGCGCCGGAGATGCCGCACGCCACGTACACGGTGGGCTTCACCGTCTTTCCCGTCTGGCCCACCTGGTAGGCGTAGGGCACCCAGCCGGCGTCGACGACGGCCCGGGTGGCGGCCGGGGCCCCGTTCAGGAGCCGGGCCAGCCGCTCGACCAGCTCGAAGCGCGCCGGGTCGCCCAGCCCCCGCCCACCGGCGACGACCACGGCGGCCTCGTCAAGGCTGGGCCCGCTGCGCTCCTCAACGTGGCGGCGGACCACCGTGGCCGCCCCCGTCCGCCCGGTGGCGGGCACGGGCAGGGCCTCCACCGGGGGGACGCCGCCGCCGCCCTCCTCGGGCTCGGCGGCGAACGACTTGGGGCGGAACGTGATCAGCTGCGGGGGGCCGGCGGTGAGGCGGGCCCGCACCACGGTGGCGCCGCCGAACACGGCGTGGTCGACGACCAGGGCGGGCCCGTCCCCCGCCACGCCGACGGCGTTGGCCAGCACCGGGAGGTCGAGGCGGGCCGACAGGCGGCCGGCGACGTCGCGCTGGTCGTAGGTGGTGGCCAGGAAGATGGCGTCGGGCCGGTCGCCGGCCTCGACGCGCGCCGCCAGGGCGGCGGCCACCGGCACCCCGGGCAGCGCCGGCCCGGCGCCCTCCACGGCGAGCACCCGCCGGGCGCCGTGGCGGCCGAGGGCGGGCGCCGACGCGGCGGCGTCGCCCCACGTGACCGCCTCGACGGTGGAGGCGAGCCCCCGGGCCGCCGTCAGCAGCTCGAGGCCCACCGCCGCCGGCCCGCCGCCGGCCGGCTCGGCGACCACCCAGATGCGGTCCAGGGTCATCCCGCCGAGGGCCCTGGCCACGAGCGTTCGCAGCGGCAGGGAACGTGGCCGGTGAGCGAAGCGAACGAACGAGGTCCACGCACTAGACGACCTTGAGCCGTTCCAGGTACTCGACGATGCGCTCGTGGGCGTCCCCCGAGTCCTCGATCACCTCGCCCGCCTGGCGCTCCTCGGCGGCCACCACCTCGACGATCTCCTGGCGGGCGCCGGCCCACCCGACGTCGGCGGGGCCCAGCCCCAGGTCGGCCAGCGCCAGCTGGTCCACGGGCTTGGCCTTGGCCGCCATGATCCCCTTGAAGGACGGGTAACGGGGCTCGACCACGCCGGCGGTGACCGTGACCAGCGCCGGCAGGGGGCAGGACACCTCGTCGAAGCCGCCCTCGGTCTGGCGCTCGACGGCCAGGGCGCCGTCCACCACGGTGACCCGGCGGGCGAAGGTGACCGACGGCAGGCCGAGGAGCTCGGCCAGGGAGGCCGGCACCGTGCCCGCGTAGCCGTCGGTGGACTCGGTGGCCGCCACGACCAGGTCGGGCTCGACCCGCCGGACGGCGGCGGCCAGGACCTTGGCGGTGACCAGGGCGTCGGAGCCGACCAGGGCCTCGTCGCTCACCAGCACGGCCCGGGCGACGCCCATGGCCAGCGCCGTCCGCAGCCCGCCCGCCTCCCCCCGGGGGGCCATCGACACGGCCACCACCGCGCCGCCGCCGGCGGCGTCGACCAGCTGGAGGGCCATCTCCACGCCGTAGGCGTCGGAGTCGTCGAGGATGAGGCGCCCGTCGCGGACCAGGGTGCTCGTCACGGGGTCGAGGCGGCCCGGCGTGGCCGGGTCGGGGATCTGCTTGACGCACACCGCCACCTTCATCCCCGCATACTCGCCCACGGGCGCGCTCCCGACCAACCGGCCCGGCACTAGCGTCGTGGGTCTTCGACGGAAGGAGGCGGCGGCGTGGCGGCACGGGACGAGGTGCGACTGGCGGTTCCGGCCACCCCCGAGTTCCTCCGCCTGGCGCGGGTGACCGCGTCGGGGATCGCCAGCCGGCTGGGCTTCACGATCGACGAGGTCGAGGACCTGCGCCTGGCCATCGACGAGCTGTGCTTCGTGCTCGTCGGCAACAAGGACCGCGACGGCAGCGTCGAGCTGCACTACCGCATCGATCCGGACCAGCTCCAGGTGGAGGGCGTGGGGAGGTTCGACGACGACGAGACCGACCCGATGCTGACCGCCTTCAGCCGCCAGATCCTGGGGGCGCTGCTCGACGACTACGACGTCTACCGCAACCACGGCGGCCAGTCGTGCTTCCGCCTGGTGAAACGCCGCCGCACCGGGCCGGAATCGTGACGTTCGACGCCGACCAGCGGGAGGACCTCCGCCGCAAGTTCGCGGAGTACGCCGAGACCCGCTCGCCCGCCACCCGCGACCACCTGGTCGAGGCCCACCTGGGGCTGGCCGAGTACCTGGCCCGGCGCTTCTCCAACCGGGGCGAGCCCCTCGACGACCTCGTGCAGGTGGCGTCGGTGGGCCTTCTCAAGGCGGTGGACCGCTTCGACCCGGAGCGGGGCGTGGAGTTCTCGACCTACGCCACCCACACCATCGTGGGGGAGCTCAAGCGCCACTTCCGGGACAAGGGCTGGGCGGTGCGCGCCCCGCGGCGGATGCAGGAGCTGTACCTGCGGCTGGGCAAGATCGTGAGCAGCCTCAGCCAGGAGCTGGGCCGCTCCCCCACCATCCCCGAGCTGGCCAGCGAGGCCCAGGTGTCGGAGGAGGAGGTCCTCGAGGCCCTGGAGGCCGGCCAGGCCTACCGCTTCGCGTCGCTCGACGCCCCCAGCCCCGGCGACGACGACGGCGACAGCATGAGCTCGCACCTGGGCGAGGAGGACGCCGGGATGATCGACGCCGAGCACCGCGTCGCCCTGTCGCCGCTGCTGGCCCGGCTGCCCCAGCGGGAGCAGACCATCTTGCACCTGCGCTTCTTCGAGGGCATGACCCAGTCGGAGATCGCCGGCCGGCTCGGCATCAGCCAGATGCACGTCTCCCGGCTCCTGGCCCGCAGCCTGGCCCAGCTCCGGGAAGCCGCCGAGAGCACCTGACCGTGCCCGCCGGCGGATGAGGCTGCTCCTCGTCGTCAACGTCGCCGCCTCGGCGGTGACGGCGGCCGCCTGCGAGCTGGCGGAGCGAGCCCTGGCCGAGCGCCATGACGTCACGGTGGCCGAGACGACCGCCCGGGGCCACGCCTGTGACCTGGCCGGCGAGGCGGCCCGGGAGGGGGTCGACGCCGTGGTGGTGCTGGGCGGCGACGGCGCCGTCAACGAGGCGGCCAACGGCCTGGTCGGCACCTCCACCGCCCTCGCCCCGCTGCCGGGGGGGTCGACCAACGTGTTCAGCCGTACCATCGGCCTCCCCAACCGCCCCGAGCGGGCCGTGCAGGAGCTGCTCGCCGCCCTCGACGCCGGTTGCCGCCGGCGGGTGGGGCTGGGCCGGGCCGGCGACCGATGGTTCCTGTTCCACCTGGGGATCGGGTTCGACGCGGCGGTGGTGGCCCAGGTCGAGCGCCGGGGCGACCTCAAGCGCCGGCTGGGCGCCGGCCTCTTCGCCGCCGCCGCCGTCGGCACGTGGCTGCGGGGCTACGACCGCAGCCGGCCCCGCTTCTCGGTGCGGCTGGGGGACGGCGACGGGGGCGGGAGGATCGACGACGGCTACTTCGCCATCTGCTCCAAGACCGACCCCTACACCTTCCTGGGGCCGCGGCCGTTCCGCGTCAACCCCGGCGTCGGGTTCGACACCGCCCTCGGCCTCGTCGTGCTGCGCGACCTGAGCGCCTCCACGCTGGTGGGGGCGGCCGCCGCCGCGCTGGTGGGCGCCGGCGACCTGGGGGGGCGGGCGTTCGTCGAGCGGCGCACCGGCCTCGAGCGGCTGACCGTCGTCGGCCACGGCCCCTTCCCCTATCAGGTCGACGGCGACTACCTGGGCGAGGCGGAGTCGCTCGAGGTCGGCTTCCGCCCGGCGTGCCTCGACGTGGTCGTCCCCGTCGCCGCGACCCGTCCACTCCACGCTCACGTGCCTGTCCCTCACGTCCTACCTCCGTCCGGGGTTCGGGGCCGATCC
>JBKHXC010000272.1:0-4453 GCA_046566225.1 Acidimicrobiia bacterium | reverse complement strand
GCCGGGGGCGCCGCGCTGGTGCTCGCCAGCCGGTCCCGGAAGGGGCGCCGGGCGGCCTAGGTCCCGTGCCCTAGCACCCCGCTGGGGCGGGTGGCGGATCGACGTGTATCGTGGTCCGGCCGTACCGCGCACCGCGGAGGGCAGTAGCTCAATTGGTAGAGCACCGGTCTCCAAAACCGGCGGTTGGGGGTTCGAGTCCCTCCTGCCCTGCTCGCCTCACCCCGCGTCCGAGGTAGCGATGAACCGACAGATGAAGCGCATGATGCAGCGGCAGGGCCAGCTCGGCGCCGACGGCCAGCCCGAGTCGGCGCAGCGCGCCCCCCAGCCGCGGCGTGCGCCGCCTCCCACCAAGGAGCGGACGTCGCCGGCGACGTTCCTGAAGGAGGTCCGGGGGGAGCTGCGCAAGGTGGCCTGGCCCACCCGCGCCGAGGTCCTCAACTACTCCACCGTCGTGCTGTTCACGCTGATCGTGCTGGTGGCCCTGATCTTCGTGCTCGACCTGGCCTTCGCCAAGAGCATCCTCTTCCTGTTCCGGACATGACCGACGCCGCCGACGAGCTGGGCCCGCCCCCGGCCCCCACCGACACCGAGCCGGCCGCCGCCGGGCCGGCCCCCGCCGCCGACGAGGTCGTCGCCGCCGAGGACCTGCTGGCGGAGGCGGCCGGCGCCGGCGAGGAGGTCGACGAGGAGGAGGCCGAGCCGCCCGTCGAGAGCCCCTACGACCGCCCCGGCCAGTGGTTCGTGGTCCACACCTACGCCGGCTACGAGAACAAGGTGAAGTCGAACCTGGAGAGCCGGATCTCCTCGATGAACATGGAGGACCGGATCTACGAGGTGGTCATCCCCCTCGAGGACGTCATGGAGTTCAAGGGCGGGAAGAAGGTGGTGGTCCAGAAGAAGGTGTTCCCGGGCTACCTCCTCGTTCGCTGCGAGCTGGACGACGACTCGTGGTACGTGGTCCGCAACACCCCCGGGGTGACGGGGTTCGTGGGCCACGGCTCCAAGCCCGTGCCCCTGGCCCGCAAGGACGTCGAGACCTTCCTCGGGGTCAAGGCCGAGGGGGCCGACCCCCAGAAGAAGACCCGGCCCCGGCTGGAGTACGAGGTGGGCGAGAGCGTCCGCGTGCGGGAGGGGCCCTTCGCCGACTTCTCGGGCCAGATCGCCGAGATCAACGAGGACCAGCTGAAGCTCAAGGTGCTGGTCAACATCTTCGGGCGCGAGACTCCCGTCGAGCTCGAGTTCGCCCAGGTCGCCAAGCTCTAGGGCGCCGCAGGAGGAAGAGGGAACCCACCATGGGGAAGAAGCGCGTCGCCGCCATCGTCAAGATCCAGCTCCCGGCGGGAGCCGCCACGCCGGCGCCGCCGGTGGGCACCGCCCTGGGCCCCCACGGCGTGTCCACGCCCGAGTTCTGCAAGCAGTACAACGCCGCCACCGAGAGCCAGCGGGGGAGCGTCATCCCCGTGGAGATCACCGTCTTCGAGGACCGGTCGTTCACCTTCGTCCTCAAGACCCCGCCCACGCCGGTGCTCCTGCGCCAGGCGGCCGGCGTCGAGAAGGGCTCGGTCACCCCGGGCCGGACCGGCGTCGGCGTCATCACCGACGCCCAGCTGGCCGAGATCGCCCGGACCAAGATGCCCGACCTCAACGCCAACGACCTGGAGGCGGCCAAGCGCCAGGTGGCCGGCACCGCCCGGTCGATGGGGATCGCCGTCAAGTAGCCCGTCCCGGCCGGGCCACGGGACCACCTCGCCCGCCCGGCTCCACCCCCAACTCCGAGAGGGAGGCACCCGATGCCGACACGAGGGAAGCGATACAGCGACGCCGCCCGGCGCTACGACCGCCAGCGCCTGCACACCCCGGGCGAGGCCGTCGACATCCTGAAGAGCCTGCCCCACACCCGCTTCGACGAGACGGTCGAGCTGGCCGTGCGCCTGGGCGTCGACCCCCGCCGGGCCGACCAGATCGTCCGGGGCACGGTGGCGCTGCCCGCCGGCACCGGCAAGGACGTGCGGGTGGTCGTCTTCGCCGCCGGGGCGGCGGCCGAGGAGGCCCGGGCCGCCGGCGCCGACGTGATGGGCGCCGACGACCTGGTGGCCCGCGTCCAGGGCGGCTTCCTGGACTTCGACGTGGCCATCGCCACCCAGGACCTCATGGCCCAGGTGGCCCGCCTGGGCCGCATCCTCGGCCCCCGGGCCTCATGCCCAACCCCAAGACGGGCACCGTGACGCCCGACGTGGGCCGGGCCGTGACCGAGTTCAAGGGGGGGCGGGTCGAGTACCGCACCGACAAGTTCGGGAACGTCCACGTGCCCATCGGCAAGGTCTCGTTCTCCCCGGCCGCCCTGCTCCAGAACGCCCGGGCCGTCATCGAGGAGCTCCACCGGGCCAAGCCGGCCGCCGCCAAGGGCCGCTACGTCAGGTCGGTGACGCTGACCACCACCATGGGGCCCGGCATCAAGGTCGACCCCAACCGGGCCAGGGTGCCCGACGACGAGCTCGCAGCGGCGGCCGCGTCGTAGTACCGTCGTCCCGACAACTTCACCCGTCGCCGCAGACCTCTGGTGCGCCCCCGGGCGCGTAAAGGGCCGCTGGGCCCGCCCGACGAGGCGAACCTCCTGGGACCAGGGCGTTCGGCGCGTGCGGCCGGGCGCCCGTTTTTCGTCGCAGGTTCGAGGAGGTGCAGCGTTGGACAACCCGAGGCCGGAGAAGGTCGCCGTCGTCGACGAGGTGCGTGAGCGCCTCGGCGCGGCCAGCGCGGCGATCCTCACCGAGTACCGGGGCCTGTCGGTCAAGGACCTCTCGGCCCTGCGCCGGTCCCTGACCGCCGCCGGCGGCTCCTACAAGGTCTACAAGAACACCCTGGTGGGCTTCGCCGCCCGCGACCTGGGCCTCCACGACCTCCAGCCCATGCTCACCGGGCCCACCGCCATCGCCTTCGTCGACGGCGACGCCGCCGAGGTGGCCAAGGCCATCCGGGACTTCGCCCGCACCCACCCCAGCCTGGTGGTGAAGGGGGGGCTGCTGGGCACCAGCGTGCTGTCGTCGGCCGACACCGCCGCCCTGGCCGACCTGCCGCCCCGGGAGGTCCTGCTGGCCCGGGTGGCGGGCGCCTTCGCCGCCCCCATGGTGCACCTCGCCGGCCTGCTCCAGGCCCTGCCCCGCAACTTCGCCTACGGCCTCAAGGCGCTGATCGACGCCAAGGGCGGACCGCCGCCCGGGGCCGCCGCCGAACCCTCCCCCCCGACCGAACCTGCACAGGAGAGCTGAACCATGGCCACCAAGGAAGAGATCCTCGACGCCATCGCCGGGATGACCGTCCTCGAGCTGAGCGAGCTGCTCAAGGAGTTCGAGGAGCGCTTCGGCGTCACCGCCGCCGCCCCCGTGGCGGCGGCCGCGCCCGCCGGCGGCGGGGGGGCCGAGGCCGCCCCCGAAGCCGAGGAGAAGGACGAGTTCGACGTCGTGCTGGTGGCCGCCGGCGAGAAGAAGATCCAGGTCATCAAGGAGGTGCGCTCGCTCACCAGCCTGGGGCTCAAGGAGGCCAAGGACCTGGTGGACGGCGCCCCCAAGCCCGTCCTGGAGCGGGCCAGCAAGGAGGACGCCGAGAAGGCCAAGGCCCAGCTGGAGGCGGCCGGCGCCACCGTCGAGGTCAAATAGGGCGCTCCCGCCGCACCGGGCGCCCGTGGAGACCCTTGACGGGGGCGGGCGCTCGCCTTACGCTTTTCCGGAGCCCGTCGGCGGGATTGTGTTCGCCGCTGCCTGCGCGTACAATGAGCGGTTGCCGTGCTCGCCCGCTCGCGCCCCACAGTCGTCGCCCCTGCCGGAGCGCGCCCGGTCACCCTTCGTCACCTGAGGAGTCGACCTTGCCGTCTCGTTCCGCCGCCCGGGAACGCCTGTCCTTCGCCAACCTCGACGAGGTCCTGCCCCTCCCGGACCTGATCGCCATCCAGCGGGACTCGTTCCGCTGGTTCCTCGACACCGCGCTGGCGGAGACCTTCAGGGACATCAGCCCCATCGAGGACTTCACCGGTCAGCTCCGCCTCGAGCTGGAGTTCGACCCGACGGACCAGGACCTGCGCCCGCCGCCCAAGTTCAGCGTCGAGGAGTGCAAGGAGAAGGACATGACCTTCTCGGCGCCCATCTTCGTGCGGGCCCGCTTCATGAACGCCACCACCGGCGAGATCAAGGAGCAGACCGTCTTCATGGGGGACTTCCCGATGATGACGGACAAGGGGACCTTCGTCATCAACGGCACCGAGCGGGTGGTGGTGTCCCAGCTGGTGCGCAGCCCGGGCGTCATCTTCCAGCCCGGCCGGGACCTCAAGACCGTGGTCACCGGCACCATCCACCCCTACCGGGGGGAGTGGATCGAGTTCGACGTGGAGGCCAAGCCGGGCAAGGACATCACCGCCGGCACCCGGGTGGCCCGCAAGCGCCGGCTCAGCCTGTTCGTGCTG
>JBKHXC010000271.1:0-7094 GCA_046566225.1 Acidimicrobiia bacterium | reverse complement strand
CCCGTCGGCGCCCGGCGGTGGTGACGGCGGCGACAACGGGGGAGGCGACGCCTCCCACCACGGCCGGGCCTCGGTGCCGGCGCCCGGCCCGGTCGGCTCGGCCGCGGCCCCGGCCCCGGCCGCCACGCCCGCCGGCCCGCCGGCGCCCGGCCGTCCTCCGCCGGCGTCCGGCTGCGGCGGCCGCTCCCGCTCCAGGGCCTGCTCCTCCGGCGGCTGCGTCGACCCCTCGTCGGCGGCGTCGCCCTGCTGGTCCCCTCCCCACGCCCCTGCCGGCCGCCGGTCGGGCTCGGGCACGCCCGTGCCGTCGTCTCGGTCGGCGACGGGCTCGACCGCCGGCCGCCCGTCGGGGGCACCGGGCGCCGGCCCCGCCTGCTCGACGGTCTCGGTGGTCCCGCCGGCCGCCTGCCCCGGCCCGGCGGTGTCTCCGCCTCGCGCCTCGCCGTCCACCGCGGTGGCGACGGCCGCGTCCGGATGGCCGCCGGCGGCGCCCGCCTCGCCCCCGGGCGCCTCGCCCGCCGCGCCCGCCTCGCCCGCCGGGCCGGGGCCGTCGTCGCCCCCCCCGCCGGCCCGGCCCCCCGCCGGCGCGTCGGCGGCCGTGGTGGGCGCCTCGCCCGCCGCCGGCCGGTCGTCGCCGGGCAGCGCCGGCGGCCGCGCGATCCAGGTCGCCCAGTCCTCCTCGGTCCACTCCAGGATGGGCTTGTCGGGCAGGGTGGCAGCCGGTTCGGCGCCGGCCGCCGGGCCCGCTGCCGCCTCCGCGGCCCGTGGCGCCGGGTCCCCGTCGCGGGGAGGGGCTCCGGCGTCCTCGGGGAGGGTCACCGCCGGCCGTCTTGCTCGCGGAGGATTGGATCCCGTTCCATGGCAGGCTGTGCCCGAGAGACCCAGAACATGGCCACGATCGATCCGATGGTAGTGCCGCAGGCGCCGCTCTCCTGGGAGCCGCAACCGGAGCCGCGCCGGCGGCGCTGGGCGCGCTGGGGCGTCCCCGGTGTGGTGGCCGTGCTGCTCCTGCTGGGTGCCGCCCAGCTCCACCTCCCCTACTACGCCCTGGCCCCGGGCGACGCCCGCCAGGTCAACGACCTCATCCGGGTGCCCGAGGACCGCAGGTTCCCGCCCGAGGGCGAGGTCCTGCTGAGCACGGTGTCCCTCTCGCAGGTGAACGCCCTCCAGGCCCTGCGGGGGTGGCTGGACTGGGAGATCGACGTGCTGCCCGAGGACCAGGTCCTCGGCACCACCCGCCGCAACGACTTCACCAAGCAGAACCTCCAGCTCATGGACGACTCCAAGCAGGCGGCGGCCGTCGTGGCCCTGCGCCGCCTGGGCTACGCCGTGCCCGAGCAGGGCAAGGGCGCCCTGCTCCTCCACATCGAGGAGGGGTCGCCCGCCGACGGCCGGCTGGCCCAGGGCGAGGTGATCGTCGGGGTGGACGGCAAGCCCGCCACCCTCTCCCAGGAAGTGGTGGCGGGGATCCGGTCGCGCGCCCCCGGCGAGTCGGTGCGCCTCGACGTGCTGGGCGTGACCGGCGAGCCCAGGGTGGAGGAGGTCGTCCTGGCCCGGCGGGAGGACGGCGCCGAGGGCTTCCTGGGCGTGGTCCTGCGGACCAAGGAGCAGCGGTTCGACTACCCCTTCGAGGTGGTGATCGACTCGGGGACCATCGGCGGCCCCTCCGCCGGCCTGGCCTTCACCCTCGGGGTCATCGACAGCCTGAGCGTGGGCGAGCTGACCGGGGGCAAGAAGGTGGCGGCCACGGGGACCATGGAGCTCGACGGGACGGTGGGCGACGTGGGGGGCGTGGTCCAGAAGACGGCCGCCGTGCGCTCGGCCGGCGCCGACGTGTTCCTCGTCCCCGCCGGGGAGTACGACGACGCCATCGCCCACGCCGGGCCCCGGCTCCAG
Source organism: Acidimicrobiia bacterium (assembly GCA_046566225.1). GTDB lineage: Bacteria > Actinomycetota > Acidimicrobiia > Acidimicrobiales > DATLFN01. Next base: position 5,201 of record JBKHXC010000271.1, on the reverse strand, counting down.
ATCGTCAAGGTGAGCACGCTCGACGACGCCATCCGGGCCCTGGCCCGCCTCGGGGGCGACGTCAGCGCCCTGGGCCGGCCGCCGGCCGCCGCCGCCTGAGAGGGGTCGGGCCCGGTCCGCCGGTACGCTCGTGGGGCATCGGGTCGCCCGAACGCCTTCAGGCGCCGCTGCGGCTGTCGATAGTGAACCCTGGATGTCCGCTTCGAGCGCTCAGTTCCAATTCGCCGCCGAGTTCGTGCTCTTCCTCGCGGCTGCCTCCGGGCTGGCCGTGGTGGCGCTCCGCCGCGCGCTCCTGAACCGGGAGCCGGTCGGCTCCACCGCCCTCGCCCTCGGCTTCACCGCCTTCGCCGCGTCGGCCTTCCTCCACGGGTCGGCGCTGATCGACGACGGGGGCCACCCGCTGGTCGTGGGGTTGCGGGCGGCCGGCGTGGCCGCCGTGGTGGCCGGGGTCGCCCGCGGCTGGCAGGCGGGGACCCTGGCCCGCCTGCTCCTCGTCGGCTCCACCGCCCTCGTCGCCGCCGCCACCGTGGTCGACGCCGACACCTCCGGCACCGCCTCCCGGGTGCTCCTCACCCTCGGCGGCGCCGCCCTGGGGGCCTCGGTGGTGGCGGCCAGCACGCGCTCCATCGCCGCCCGCTTCGCCGCCACCGCCGCCACCACCCTGCTGGTCGTGGTCCTGGTGCTGGGCCTGGCCGTGTCGGCCGTGCTGGTCAACACCGTGGAGGACAGCGCCGTGGAGCGCCTCGAGGCCCGGGCGGCGACGGAGGCGACGGCCGCCAACTTCAGCTTCCTGAACTACCTGGGGAACGCCAAGATCGTGGCCTTCGCCCTGCACGGGGCGCCGGCCCGGGTGGCGGCCGCCGCCCGGGCGACGGAGGCCAGCGACCTGCTCTCCGCCGACCTGGCCAGGCTGTCCTCCCAGTTCCTCGACAACGACGCCCTGGCCTACGTCGGCCCCTCGGGCGCCGTCCAGGGCGTCTACAACATCGAGTCGCCCGAGGAGGTGCTGCAGGTGGCCGGGTCGTCGGCGGTGGCCGAGGTCCTCCGGAGCGGCAGCGAGCGGGGCTCGGTCGACCTCATCGGCGACCAGGCGGTCACCCTCGGCGCCTACCCGGTGAACCTCCCGCCCGGGGCCGACGACCTGCCGGGCCTCGAGGGCGTGGTCGTGGCCCTCAAGGCCCTCGACGAGAACTACCTCACCCTGCGGGCCCAGGACGACCCCGACCTGTCGCTGGCCCTGTTCGCCAACGCCGGCCCGGTGGCGGCCGCCGGCGTCCAGCCGGAGGCGGCGGGCACGGCGGGCATGGTGGCGGCCGCCCTGGTCGACGGGAGGGCATCGTCGGGCGTGGTGGGCGACCGCTTCGTGGCCGTGGCCCCGGTGCTGGCCGGCGGCACCCCCAAGCTGGCCCTGGTGGCGTCCACGCCCACCACCCTGGTCAACCGCACCCGCGACGAGCTGTTCCGCAACCTGTTCCTGGTGGCCCTGGGCGGGGCGCTGCTGGCCCTGCTGTTCGCCTCGCTCATCGGGGCCCGCATCGGCGCCGGCCTGGGCAGGCTGCGCAGCGCGGCGGAGGCCATCGAGGGCGGCGACCTCAGCGTGCGCTCGGGGATCCACGGCGACGACGAGGTCGGCGTGCTGGCCCGCACCTTCGACTCCATGGCCCAGTCGGTCCAGGACAAGACGGCGGCCGAGGCCCGCCTGCGGGGCCGGCTGGAGGCGGTGGTGGCCGGCATGGGCGAGGCCCTGGTGGCGGTCGACGGCGAGGGGGTGGTCACCGACTTCAACCGGGCGGCCGAGCAGCTCATCGGCATGCGCCAGTCCGAGGCCGTGGGGCGCCCGTTCGAGGAGGTGGTGCGCATCGTGGCCGACGACGGCACGGCGCTGACCACCACCGCCGCCCCCGGCCGGCCCAGCACCCTGGGCTGGGTGGCCACCACCAACGGCGGGCCGGTGCCGGTGGCGGTCTCGGTGGGTGTCCTGCACGGGCCGGGGAGCGACTCGGGCGGGCGGGTGATGGTCCTCGCCGACCTGACCCGCGAGCGCGAGGTGGAGCAGATGAAGACCCAGTTCCTCACCCGGGTGGGCCACGAGCTGCGCCACCCGCTGGTGCCCATGATGGGCTACGCCGAGATCCTCACCCGCCGCGAGGTGCCGCCCGACCAGGCCCGCGAGATGCACCAGGAGATGCTGGCCCAGTCCAAGGTCCTGCTGCGGATCGTGGAGATGCTGGAGTTCTTCGCCGCCGCCGGGGCGGGCCGGGTGTCGCTGCGCATCGAGCCGGTGGAGCTCAAGCCCCTGGTGGACGACGTCGTGCGCCAGTGGCAGGCCAAGGCGCCGGCCCACGCCATCCGCCGGGTGCGCACCCGCCGGCCCGTGCCCACGGTGGCCGCCGACCGGCGCCGGATCGCCCGCTGCCTCGACGAGCTGGTCGACAACGCGGTGAAGTTCTCCCCCGCCGGGGGCAGGATCGCGGTGACCGTCGAGGCGGTGGAGGGCGGGGTGGAGATCGGGGTGGCCGACCAGGGCATCGGGATGACCGGCGAGGAGCAGGAGCGGGTCTTCGCCGAGTTCGTCAAGGCCGACCCCTCCGACACCACGCCCTACGCCGGCCTGGGCCTCGGCCTGGCCTTCGTGCGCCGGGTGGTCGAGGCCCACGGCGGGACCCTCGCCTGCCGCTCCGAGGTGGGAAGGGGCTCGAAGTTCTCAATCTTCCTGCCGGATGTGCCGAAGGAAGAGGCGGGATGAGGCATCTCCTCGCTGCCGTCGTGGTGACCGCCGTGGTCGCCGCGGTCGCCGGTTGCTCCGACGACGACGGGCTGGGCGCGGGCGAGGCGGCGGTGGAGATCGCCGAGGGGAGCCGCGTGCTGGTCGCCGAGCCCGGCGGCGACCTGGCCCTGGCCGAGGGCCGGGAGAGCGTGCGGTTCGGCGCCGAGGTCAAGGTGCTGGCCGGATCGGCGACCGTCTCGCTGGCCGGCGGCAGCCGGCTGGAGGTGCGCGACGGCAGCGAGCTCACCATCGGCGCGCCGCTCTCGCTGGTCGCCGGGGACCTGCTCGTCACCAGCGGTCGGGCGCCGGTCGAGGTGGATGCGGCGGGCTCCGGCTTCACCGTCGAGGGCGTCGCCCAGCTCTCCCGGGACCTCGCCGTGTCGGCGTCGTCGTACCGGGGCAGCGTCACCCTCCGCTCGGCCGCCCGCGTGCTGCGCATCCCGTCGCTCCGGGAGGCGGCGGTGGCGTCGCTGGGCGTGGTCCCGGCCGCGCCCAGGCCGCTCACCTACGACCCGACCGACTCCTGGGACCGGCGGTTCCTGGCCGAGGCGATCGAGCTGGGCGACCAGCTCGAGGCCAAGAGCCGGGGGTTCACCGAGTCGGTGGGCCGCGACCAGGGCCGGACGGCGGGCTTCTACCGCGTCCTGCTGCCGTCCCTGGAGGAGGAGCCGCAGTTCGACGAGTCGCTCCTCCGGCCGGGGCTGCCCCCGGGCGAGACGCTGGTCGGTGCCACCATCGCCCTCCACGGCAGCCTCGGCTCCTTCGCCGACCGCTGGGCCGCGGTGTTCGACTTCCGGGCCCAGGACGCCCCCTGGGGGCTCGTCGCCCTCGACCAGCAGGTCGACGACCCGTCCGACGTCGTCGAGACCGTGAACCTCGCCATCGGGCGCCAGGGCTTCGCCTTCGCCCCCGCCCGCCCGCCCGGCGCACGGCCGCCGGCGGCCGTGCCGCCCCCGGCGCCCTCCCAGCCACCGGTGACGTCAGCGCCCCCGCCCCCGCCCCGCACGTCACCGCCGCCGCCCACCGCGCCGCCGGCCCGGCCGGACGACCCTTCGGTCATCACCGTGCCCACCCTGCCGCCGCTGCTCCCCCCGTCCGACCCCGGCGACCCACCGTCGGAGGGGCTGCTGGCTCCGCTCGTGAACGTCGTCACCGCCACCCTCGACGGGCTCCTGGGCGGGAGCGGGTCCGGCTGACGCCCGCCCGGCCGTCGCGGCATTGCCGCGTTCGCGCCGGGATCGGGTCGTAACCTCGGGGCATGTCCGACGGGCCGCTGTCCCCCGAGGAGGTCGCCCACCGCGGCTTCTCCACCGCGTTCCGGGGCTTCGACACCGGCGAGGTGCGCGCCTACCTCCAGCGGGTGGCCAACGAGCTGCGCGAGTCGACCGGGCGGGAGCGGGAGCTGAACCGGCGGCTGGCCGACGCCGAGCACCGGGCCGCCCATCCCGTCATCGAGGGGGACGCCCTCACCCGGCTGCTGGGCGAGGAGATGGCCCGCATCCTGGCCACCGCCCAGGAGGCGGCGGGCGAGCTGCGGGCCAAGGCGGAGGACAACGCCGCCCGCATCCTGCGCGACGCCCACGACCAGGCCCAGCGCATCCGCGCCAAGGCCGAGGTGGTCCTCGCCGAGCGCAGCGAGGAGGCCGACGGGCAGGCGGCGGAGATCCGGCGGGTGGCGGCGGCCGAGGCGGCCGAGGTCCGGCGGGTGGCGGCGGCCGAGGCGGCCTCGGTGGTCGACCGGGCCCGGCTGGAGGCGGCCGACGTCGTCGCCGGCGCCGAGGCCCGGGCCCGGGAGGCGGTCGAGGAGGCGCAGGCGGTGCGGGGACGGGTCCTCGGCGACCTCACCCGGCGCCGCCGGCTGCTCCAGATGCAGGTGGAGACCCTGCGGGCGGGCCGGGAGCGCCTGCTGGACGCCTACCGGCTGGTGCGCCGCTCGGTGGACGAGGTGGCCGACGAGCTCCAGCGGGCCGAGAACGAGGCCCGCCAGGCGGCCACGGCCGCCGGCGAGCGCGCCGGCGCCGAGCTGGACGCCGGCGAGCTGGACGCCGGCGCGCTCGACGCCGGAGCGCTCGACGCCGGCGACGAGGGCGACGGGCCGACCGCCGCCGCCGAGGCGTCCCCACCCGCCGGCCCGCCGCCCCCGACGCCCGCCGAGGCGCCCGGCTCGCCGGCGGAGGGCGACGCCGGCGCCGGCCACCGGCCGCCCCAGCTCCGGCTGGTCTCGTCGCCCGGCACCGACGCCGGTGCCGACGCCGACGAGGGTGCCGACGCCGGCGGCGGGAGCGCCGGCCGAACCGGTGGGGAGGAGGTGCGGGTGATCGCCACCCGGCCCGGCGCCGCCGCGTCGTCCGCCCGCCGGCCGGCGGCCGGAGCCCCCGAGGGTGCGGAGGCGCCCGGTCGCGGCGAGGCCCGCCGCCCGGCCGCGGGCGCCGCC
>JBKHXC010000270.1:0-6098 GCA_046566225.1 Acidimicrobiia bacterium | reverse complement strand
GCCCGACTACCGGGCGGCGGCGCTGCCGGCGGCCAGCGGCCGCACGACGACGACCACGGTGGTGATGGGGCCGGGGCGGGCGACGGTGCGGGGGCGGGTGGTGGGGCCCGAGGGGGGGCCCGTGGTGGGCGCCGTGGTGCGGGTCGAGCGGCTGGTTGGCGACGCCGCCGCCGGCACCGACCTCCTCTCCGGCGAGGACGGGGCCTGGTCGCTGCCCGGCGTGCTCGGCGGCCGGTACCGCATCCGGGCCTGGCGGTCGCCCGACCTGGCCATGGTCGAGCCGGCGTTCGTGTTCGTGGGCCACGACCAGACGGCGCCCGTCGAGCAGCAGCTGGGCCGCTGGTCCGGTACCCGGGCGGTGCCCGCCATCGCCCCCAGCCCGCCCACGGTGGGCGAGCCCGCCGCCCTGGTGGTCCAGGTGAGCAACCACAGCGTGGACGCCGAGGGCGTCGTGCGGGCCACGCCCGTGGCCGGCGTGCCGGTGGAGGTGGCCGCCGTCGGGGCGTGGGCGGTGTCGGAGCCGGCCGAGACGGTCACCGACCCCGCCGGCGAGGCCCGGTGGGAGGTGGTGTGCCGGGCGGTGGGCGCCCAGCCGCTGCGCCTGGTGGTCAACGGGGTGGAGCCGTTCGAGATCGCCCTGCCCGCCTGCCTCGAGCCGCCCGCGCCGGCCGCACCGCCGCCCGACGCCGGCGGCGCGACGACCACCACCAGGGCCGGCGCCGCCACCACGACCACCCGGGCCGGCGTCACGATGACGCGGCCGGCGACGGCGACGACGAGGGCGACGACGACGACCCGCCCGCGGTAGCGACGGCGGGGAGGCGGACGGCCATGCGGGTGGCGCCGGGCCGGGACTCGGCCCGCACCTCGGCGCCCATGGCCGCGGCCAGCTCGGCCACGATGGCCAGGCCCAGCCCCGAGCCCACCCGGCGGGCGGCCGGGCGCGACGCCTGGAACAGCCGGTCGAACAGGTGGGGGAGGTCGGAGCCGGGGATGCCGGGGCCGTCGTCGGCCACGGCCACCACCACCCGGTCGCCGTCGCGGCCGGTGGACACCTCGATGCGGGAGGCGGCGAACTTGAGGGCGTTCTCCACCAGGTTGGCGACCACCTGGGCCAGGCGCTCGGGGTCGGCGGTGGCCATGGCCCGCTCGCCGGCGACGATCAGGGCCACGCCGGCGGCGTCGGCCGCCGGGCGGAAGCCCTCGGCCGTGTCGGCGGCCACGGCGGCGGCGTCGACGGGGCCCAGGTCGAGGGAGAACGAGCGGGCGTCGAGCGTGGCCAGGTCGAGCAGGTCGGCGACCAGGCGCTCCAGCCGCCGGGCCTCGGCGCCGATGACCTCGGCCGCCCGGCGGTCGTCGGGGGCGGCCCCGTCGGCGATGGCCTCGGCGAAGCCCCGGACCGAGGTCAGCGGCGTGCGCAGCTCGTGGGACACCGACAGCAGGAACCGGCGCTGCACGCCCCGGGCCCGCTCCAGGTCGGCGGCCATGGTGTTGACCGCCTGGGCCAGCCGGGCCAGCTCCTCCTCGGCGCCCGGCCCTCCGGGGTCGACCCGCACGGCCAGGTCGCCGGCGGCGATGCGCCGGGCCGCCTCGGCGGCGGCGGCCACCGGCCGGGCGAAGCGGCGGGCCAGGCGGTCGGCCACCACCGCGGCGGCCACCAGGACGAGGGCGGCCGACACCACGAACCAGGGCAGGGCCACCCCCAGGCCCGACGGGCTGGAGCGGGTGAGGACCACGGCGGCGGGGGCCCGCGCCGCCCCCGTCACCAGCACGGGGGCGGCGGCGTAGGCCAGGTCGCCCTCCCACCCCGACACGGTGGCGCCCGACCGCAGCCGCTCCAGCTCGCCGCCGGCCAGCGGTACCGGGCCGGGGGCGGGGGCGGCGAACCGCATCCGTCCCGCCGGCCGGCCCAGGGGCACCAGGGCGGCGCCCTCCAGGCGCAGGGACCGGCGCAGGGCGTTGAGCACGGCCGGGCGCTGCAGGCCCTCGGCGGCGGCGGCCAGGGCCTCGGCCTGCTCCACCAGGTCCTGGCGGGTCTGCTCGCGGGCGGCCGCCCGGGCCAGCACCAGGGTGCCGGCGCCGGCGACCACCAGGGCGGCGGCGACCACGCCCACCACGGCGACGGTCAGGCGGCGGCGCACGTCACCCCAGCCGGTAGCCCACGCCCCACACGGTGGCCAGGGGCAGGGCGTCGCCCAGCTTGCGGCGGAGCTGGCGGACGTGGACGTCCACCGTGCGCTCGTCGCCGCACCACCCCGGTCCCCACACCCCGTCGAGCAGCTGCCGCCGGCTCAGGGCCAGGCCGGCGTTGTCGGCCAGGTACCGCAGCAGGTCGAACTCCCGGGCGGCCAGCGCCACCACCGTCCCGTCGACCGACGCCTCCCGCCGGCCGCTGTCCACCACCACCCGCCCGGCGTGCACGATCCCGCTGGGGGCGGGCGGCGGCCCGTCGGCCCGGCGCAGCACGGCCTTGACCCGGGCCACCAGCTCCCGGGGCGAGAAGGGCTTGGTGACGTAGTCGTCGGCGCCCAGCTCCAGCCCCAGCACCCGGTCGACCTCGCCGTCGCGCGCCGTGAGCATCACCACCGGGACGGCGGCGGTGGCCTCCCCCGCCCGCAGGCGCTGGCACACCTCCAGGCCGTCGATCCCCCCCGGCAGCCCCACGTCGAGCACCACCAGCCGGGGCCGCTCCCGGGCCACCAGCTCCAGTCCCGGCCGCCGTCGGCCGCCTGGAGCACCCGCCACCCCTCCCGGCGCAGGTACAGGTCGACCAGGTCGGCGATGTTGGGGTCGTCCTCGACGACGACGATGGTGCCCTGGTCGGAGCGCACACCCGACAGGGTGGCACCGGCCGGTGAGGGAAGTGTGAGCGGGCCGCGCACCTCGGGGCCGGGGAGGGCCGGGACCCAGCCCCTAGTCTGAGGGGGCCGTGGCCACCTACCTGGACGCCATCCTGGACGCCCATCGCCGCGCCGCGGCGGCCGACGCCCGGCCCCTCGACGAGCTGGTCGAGGCGGCCCGGGCCCAGCCGCCGGCGCGGGGGTTCGCGGCGGCCGTCGCCGCCGCCGAGGGCCTGGCGGTGGTCGCCGAGGTCAAGAGGCGCTCGCCGTCGCGGGGCGACCTGGCGCCCGGCGCGGTGGCCGCCGTGCTTGCAAAGGCGTACGCCGACGGGGGCGCCACCTGCCTGTCGGTGCTCACCGACGCCCGGTTCTTCGGCGGGTCGCCCGACGACCTGGCCGAGGCCCGGGACGCCACCGACCTGCCCGTGCTGCGCAAGGACTTCACCGTCTCCGAGCGCGACGTGTGCGACGCACGCCTCATGGGGGCCGACGCCGTGCTGCTCATCGTGGCCGCTCTCGGCGCCGGCGAGCTGGCCCGGTTCCTGCGCCTGGCCGGCGAGGTCGGCCTCGACGCCGTGGTGGAGGTGCACGACGAGGCCGAGCTGGAGCGGGCCGTGGCCGCCGGCGCCCGCCTGGTGGGCGTGAACCAGCGCGACCTCACCACCTTCGAGGTCGACCGCGGCCGGGCGCTGCGGGTGGCCGCCGCCGTCCCCGACGGCGTGGTCGCCATCGCCGAGTCGGGGATCCGGGGGCCCCGGGACGCCGCCCGCCTGGCGGCCGCCGGCTACGACGCCGTGCTGGTGGGCGAGTCGCTGGTCACGAGCGACGACCCGGCCGCCGCCGTGCGGGCCCTGCGCGCATGTTCGTGAAGGTCTGCGGCACGACCAGCGAGGAGGACGCCCTGCTGGCCGTGGCCATGGGCGCCGACGCCGTGGGGTTCATCTTCGCCCCGTCGCCCCGCCAGGTCTCGGTGGCCGCCGTGCGCGACATCGTGGGGCGGCTGCCCCGCGAGGTCGTCACCGTGGGGGTGTTCCGCGACGAGGCGCCCGAGCAGGTGGTCAAGGTGGTCAACGGCATCGGCCTCAACGCCGCCCAGCTCCACGGCCACGAGACGCCGGCCCAGGTGCAGTGGGTGGTCGAGCGGGTCCCCCTGGTCATCAACGCCGTCCCGGCCGGGAGCAGCGCCATCCGGCGGGCCGCCGACTACGGGGCCCAGGTCGTGATGCTCGACGCCCCGTCGCCCGGCTCCGGCCAGGTGTTCGACTGGTCGCTGGTCGACGGCGTGCCGCCCGGGTCCCGGCTGCTGCTGGCCGGGGGGCTCACCCCCGACAACGTGGCCGACGCCATCGCCCAGGCCCGGCCCTGGGGGGTGGACGTGTGCACCGGCGTCGAGGGGGCGCCGGGCCGGAAGGACGCCGTGCGGCTGCGGGCCTTCGTGGCCGCCGCCCGGGCCGCCGCCCCCCCCGACGAGGAGGCCGACCCCGGCGAGGGCCCCTTCGACTGGGCGAGCGACCGGTGACCGCCGGCCACCCCGCCCCCGCCGGCCTCATGGGTGAGCCCGACGGGGCCGGCCGCTTCGGCCGCTTCGGCGGGCGCTTCCTGCCCGAGGCCCTGGTGCCGGCGTGCCAGGAGCTGGAGGCCGCCTTCCGGGCCGCCTGGTCCGACCCCTCGTTCACCGCCGAGTACCTGGGGATCCTGCGGGCCAACGGCCGCCCCACGCCGGTCACCGAGTGCCGGCGCCTGTCCGAGCGGCTGGGCGTGCGGGTCCTGCTCAAGCGGGAGGACCTCACCCACACCGGGTCGCACAAGATCAACAACGTCATCGGCCAGGCCCTGCTCACGGCGCGCATGGGCAAGACCCGGGTGGTGGCCGAGACGGGGGCGGGCCAGCACGGGGTGGCCACCGCCACCGCGGCGGCCATGTTCGGCTTCGAGTGCGTCGTCTACATGGGCGAGGTGGACGTCGAGCGCCAGGCCCTCAACGTGTTCCGCATGCGCCTGCTGGGCGCCGACGTGCGCCCGGTGGCGTCGGGCAGCCGCACGCTCAAGGACGCCATCAACGAGGCGTTCCGCGACTGGGTGTCGTCGGTCGAGGCCACCCACTACTGCCTGGGCTCGGTCACCGGGCCCCACCCCTACCCGTGGATGATCCGCGAGCTCCAGCGGGTCATCGGCGACGAGGCCCGGGGGCAGTGCCGGGCCCTCCTGGACGGCGCCGACCCCGACTACGTGGTGGCGTGCGTGGGCGGCGGGTCCAACGCCGCCGGCACCTTCGCCGGCTTCGTCGACACCGGCGCCCGCCTGGTGGGCGTGGAGCCGGCCGGTGGGGCGGCGGTGGGCCGGGGCATCCCCGGTGTGGTGCACGGGTCGCTCTCCCAGCTCCTCCAGGACGAGTACGGCCAGGTGCTGGAGGCCCACTCCGTGTCCGCCGGCCTCGACTACCCGGGCGTGGGCCCCGAGCACGCCCACCTGGCCGACCTGGGCCGGGCCCGCTACGTCGCCGCCGCCGACGACGAGGTCCTCGCCGCCCTCCGGCTCCTGGCCACCACCGAGGGGATCATCCCCGCCCTCGAGCCGGCCCACGCCGTGGCCTGGGTGGCGCGGGCGGCGGGGACGGCCGAGCTGCCGGCCGGCTCCACCGTGCTGGTGACCATGTCGGGGCGGGGGGACAAGGACGCCGAGCAGGTCATGCGCCTGCTGGAGGGCGGGTCGTGACGGCGACGGTGGGCGGGCCGGCGGTGGGCGCCCTGGAGGCGCGCCTGCGGGCCCGCCGCGGCGCCGGCGCCAAGCTCCTGGTGCCGTACGTGACCGGCGGGCTGGGCGAGCGGTGGACCGAGGTGCTGGCCGCCATGGCCGCCGCCGGCGCCGACGCCGTGGAGATCGGCATCCCCTTCTCCGACCCGGTGATGGACGGGCCCACCATCCAGGAGGCCTCCCAGCGGGCCCTGGACCTGGGCGCCACCCCGGCCGGCATCCTGGCCGCCGTGCCGGCCGACGTGCCCGTCCCCCTGGTGGCCATGACCTACTACAACCTGGTCTACCGGGCCGGGCACCGCCGCTTCGCCGGGTCGCTGCGGGCCGCCGGGGTGGTGGGCGCCATCGTCCCCGACCTGCCCCTCGAGGAGCTGGGGCCGTGGGCCGCCGCCGCCGGCGGCGAGGGCGTCGAGACGGTGCTCCTGGCCTCGCCCGTCACCCCCGACGACCGCCTGGCCCGCATCTGCGAGCGGTCCCGGGGCTTCGTCTACGCGGTGAGCGTGA
>JBKHXC010000269.1:0-2709 GCA_046566225.1 Acidimicrobiia bacterium | reverse complement strand
CTCCACGCCACCCACACCCGCTGGGCGGGGTCGGCGGCCGCCGCCCGCCGCCGCCTCCGGCGCAGCGCCTTGGCGCCCAGCACGGTGCCGGCGCCTCCGGCGACGGCCGCCGCCACCGCGGCCACGGCGACCACCGCCGGGTGGCGCCAGAGGGGCGGGCGCCCGGCCCCACCACCCGCCGGGGCCTCGTCGTCGACCGGGGCCGCCGTGTCCGGCGGGACGGCGAGGTCGTCGGGGGCGGCGGTGGTGGGCGCGCCGGCGGTGGTCGCCGTGGTGGCGTCCTGGGGGCTGGCCTGGGCCTCGGCCACGCCCAGGTACTCCTGCTGCCTGGGGGCGCCGCGCCCGGGCGTGGGCTCGAAGGCCACCCAGCCGAACCCCTCCAGGAACACCTCGGGCCAGGCGTGGGCGTTGAGGCCCCGCACGTGGAACAGGCCGTCGTCGCCCATCGCCCCGGGGGTGAACCCCACGGCCACCCTGGTGGGCAGCCCGACGGCCCGGGCCAGCACGGCGAAGGCGCCGGCGAACTGCTCGCAGTAGCCCCGCCGGTCCACGAAGAGGAACCGCTCCAGCGCCTCCTCGTCGTGGCCGGCGCCGACGTCGAGGTCGTACACGAACCCCTGGCGGAAGTGCTCCTGGATGGCCAGCGCCCGGGCGTACGGCGAGCGCCCGGCGCCCCGGGCCAGGGTGGCGGCCAGCTGGCGCACCGAGGCGTCGACGGGCGGCAGGCGGGTGAACCGGTCGACGTCGATCGTGCGGGGGGCCGCCACCGCCCCGGCCAGCGCCTCGGCGTCGAGGCGGGGGGCGGTGGACTGCACCCGGTAGGCGAGCCCGTCGGTGGTGTCCTCGCCGGTGATGAGGCTCCCCAGGTCGTCGTTGTAGCTGACGTCGCCGGCGCCCTCGACCCGCTCCGGCCGGTAGGCGGCGGGCAGCCAGATCGACGACAGCGACCGGATGGTGAACTCCTGCTCGAAGCGGTCCCCGGGCGCCGTCGCCGCCCCCCGCCCGGGTGGCGGGAGGCGCTCGCCCACCGGCTGGTAGCTGGCGTCGGACGACCAGATGCGGCCGTCGAAGGTGTCGAGCGAGGTGAGCCGCCAGTAGGCCCGCTGGTCGGCCCGCACGGTGAACACCTCGGTCCTCGACTGGTCGACCAGCCGGCCCCGGATGTCGACCAGGGGGCTGACGGTCGTGCGCCGGCCGCGGCCGCCGGGGCCGTCGCCCCGCCAGTCGACCAGGGCCTCCGCCGCCGCCCCGGGCAGGCGGGGGCCCACGACCACGGCGGCGGCCACGGCCACGAGGACCAGGCCGGCCGCGCCCTGCAGGAGCGCGCCCGGCCCGCCCCGGGCCCGGCTGGCGAACCACGACGTCCCCTCCGACTCCAGGCCCGCCCGGTGGAGGACGAGGAACGGCAGGAGGGTGGCGAGGTAGAGCGCGACCATCAGGCTCCGGCGCCCGTCGTCGCCCAGGGTGGCGGTGAACACGAACAGGGTGAACGACGGCACCACCGCCTCGAAGAGGACCCGCATCCGGAACGCCGCCCAGTCGGCCAGCACGGCGGTGGTGGCCAGGCCGACCATGGCGGCCAGCAGGAACCCGTCGGTGGCGGGAGTGGGGGCCACCACCGTGCCGAAGTCGCGCCAGGCGGCGGCGAGGGCGTCGCGGCCGGCGGCCAGGGTGGCGGGCCCGGGGACGACCCCCAGCGTCGCCGTCTCCGGGAACAGCGACCACGTCGCCACCAGCGCCGCACCGCCCACCGCCGCCAGCGCCGAGCCGGCGAGCGGCCACCGGTACCGGCGGCCGGCCCACATGCCGGCGTGGGCCACGCCGGCGGCGGCGAGCAGGGGCAGCAGGTACGACGCGCCGGCGAACAGGCGCCCCATGCCCAGCGCCACCGCGGCGGTGACGGCCGCCAGGGCCACGGTCGCCACCGGGGCGGCGGCCACGTCGCGCTCGCGGTCGGCGGCCGCGGTCACCGGCCCACCCGGGCGGCGCCCGCCCGCCCGGCCATGGCCTCGGTCCAGGCCGGCGCGAACGGGCGGGCGGCGGTCACCCGCACCACCGAGCGCACGCCGGGCACGGCCCGGGGCGGGCCGTCGGGCGCGGCCGCGTCCAGCGCCGACCGCTCGAACACCACCACGGTGACCGCCCCGAACCGGCTGCGCAGGCGGGCCACCCGCTCCAGGTCGCCGTCGGGGGCGGCCGCCGTGGTGACCAGGGCCAGGGCGCCGCCGTTGCCCTCCCGGCGCAGCGACGAGACGATGGCGCCCAGGTTGTCCTCCCGGCCCGCCGCCGCACCGGCCAGGTGCTCGAGGACGGCCTCGACGTGGGCGTGGCCCTCGGCGAAGCCGGAGTCGAACCCGTCGGTGGCGACGAGGCGGACCAGCGACCGGTGGCGCCAGCAGGCGCTCACCACGCTGGCCGCCGCCGACAGCGCCAGCTCCAGCGACGCCGGGGTGTGCACGGCCCGGCGCAGGTCGGCCAGCACCGTGACCCGCCCCTGCCACGGCATCTCGTCCTGGCGGATCATCAGCTCGTCCAGGCGGGCGGTGGCCTTCCAGTGGACCCGGCGGAGGTCGTCGCCCATGGCGTACTCCCGCAGGGCGTAGAAGTCCTCCCCCGCCCATGCCAGGGCGGTCGGGTGGTCGGCGCCGGCGTGGGGGTCGTTGCCCCTGGTCATGGGAAGCGGCGGGACGGCGTCGACGCGGGGGTAGA
>JBKHXC010000268.1:0-4751 GCA_046566225.1 Acidimicrobiia bacterium | reverse complement strand
CCTTGGTCTTGGCCGGGACGTCGCTGGCCGGGCACAGGTCGGGCTGGGACAGCACGGCCGCCACCCAGGTCAGCGATGCGGCGAGCCTGGCGCCCACGTCCTTGGAGATGATCTCGACGGTCACGTCGGTGGCGCCGGCCGGGATGGTGAACGGCACGGTGACGTCGTCCCACTCCCGGTCGTCGGTGTCGCCCAGGAGGTTGGTGGACGTGAAGACGTTGCTGCCGGAGGTGATGCGCACCTCCGAGCCCCGGTTGGAGTCGACGCTTCCGACGATGAGGTCGATCTGCGCCTCGCGCGGCTCACTGGCCGGCGTCACCGGGAACGTCTGCGGGACGGTGGTCGCCAGGTCCCCCGGGAAGTCCTTGAAGGCGTTGTCGTTGCCGTCGCGGACGCCGACCTCCTTGATGCCGCTTCCGTCGTCGTAGACGACGACGAAGCTGGCGCCGTTGTTGCCGACGTCGAAGGCCAGGCCGCTGAGCGACACGCTGTTCGCGCCCGGCTGGATGAACCCGTGGGCGGTGACGTCGGCCCGGTAGCTCGTGCTCTTCACGTTGGCGTAGAACACCGTGGGCCCGCCGATCTGCGTCCCCCTCACCTCGGTGCCGTCCACCAGGATGGTGTCGTCCGGGTCGCCGGTGTGCTCGCCCTGCCAGTACAGCAGGGTCTGCTTCACGGTGGCGTGGGCCGGGACGGCGATGTTCACCGTCGCTGGCTGCACGAACAGCCCCGTGCCCTCGGTGACCACGCCGGAACCGGTGGCGATGGGGATGCTGGGCGGGCCCAGGGTCTCGGTGCCGTCGGCGCCCGCCGGGCTCGACGGGAGCACAAGGCCGATCCCAGCGATCGCCACCAACCCGGCGATCGCCCGCCGTACTGCGACCTTCCTTCTCACGACTCCGCTCCTCTCGCTCGACGCCGGACCTGGCCGGGCCCTGCCGGGGCAGCACCGAGCGGCTCTGCGCACGTCGCCGTGGCGACCCCTCGCAGCTCCGCCCTGCTTCCTGCGCCCCCCGACTCGATCCACGACCGGCTCCGGCCGCACCGCCTGGACGATCTTCACTTCGGCGCGTCCCAGTGTCGGATGACTAGTGCATTTTGGCTAGGGACTTTGGTCCTAAAGGGGGCGGGTGCCTGGTAGGCAATGTCGGGCTCTTCAGCATTCCGGAGGCCCATGGCCTCCATTCAGCGACGACAATGGTCCTCGTCGGGCGAGACCTGGAGGCGGGGTGGCGGCAGGAGGAGGGGCGAGCGCACCGGGAGGCGAGGTCGACGTCGCCGTCGTGGGGGCGGGCCTGGTGGGGCTGGCCACCGCCCTGCGCCTGCTCGAGCGCCGGCCGGGGCTGCGCGTGGCCGTGGTCGACAAGGAGGACCGGGTGGCCGCCCACCAGAGCAGCCACAACTCCGGCGTCCTCCACGCCGGCGTCTACTACCGGCCGGGCTCGCTCAAGGCCCGCCTGTGCGTCGAGGGCAAGGCCGCCCTCGAGCGCTTCGCCGAGCGGCACGACATCCCCGTCGTGCGCTGCGGGAAGCTCATCGTGGCGGTCGAGGCCTCGGAGCTGGGTCGGCTGGCCGACCTCGGCCGGCGGGCCGCCGGCAACGGGGTGACCGGCGTCCGCGAGCTGGGCCCGGCCGAGGTCCGCGAGCGGGAGCCCAACGTGGTGGCGTTGCGGGCCCTGCACGTCCCGGGGACCGCCGTCGTGGACTTCGAGCGGGTGGCCCACGCCTACGCCGGCGAGGTGCGCGCCCGGGGTGGAGCCATCGTGCTGGGGGCCCGGGTCGACGCCGTCGACGCGCGGGGCGCCCACCAGGTCCTGCGCGGCCCCTCCGTGGAGGTGGTGAGCCGGTTCGTGGTGTCCTGCGCCGGGCTGCACGCCGACCGCCTGGCCCGGCGGGCCGTGCCGGCGGCCGACGACGTGCGCATCGTGCCGTTCCGGGGCGACTACTACCGCCTGGTCGAGGCGCAGCGGGGCCTCGTCCGGGGCCTCGTCTACCCCGTCCCCGACCCCGCCCTCCCCTTCCTCGGCGCCCACTTCACCCGGCGCATCGACGGCGACGTGTGGGCCGGCCCCAACGCCGTGCTCGCCCTCGCCCGCGAGGGGTACCGCCGTACCGACGTGCGCCCCGCCGACGTGGCCGACATGGTGGGCTTCCCCGGGTTCTGGCGCCTGTCGAGTCGCTACTGGCGGGTGGGGCTCACGGAGCTGTGGCGGGACGTGGTCAAGGCGGCGTTCGTGCGGGAGCTGCGCCGCTACGTCCCCACCATCGAGGCCGCGCACCTGCGGTGGGGGCCGTCGGGGGTGCGCGCTCAGGCCGTCGCCGCCTCGGGCGCCATGGTCGACGACTTCTCCATCGTCGAGTCGCCCACCGCCCTGCACGTGCGCAACGCCCCGTCGCCCGGCGCCACCGCCTCCCTCGCCATCGGCGACCACCTCGCCGGCCTGGCCCTGGCCCGGGTCGACGACCTCTGACCGCCGCCCTCGGGGACGGGGCCCCCTCAGCTCGTCACGGCGTGCTGCCGGCGGCCGGCGGTCCCAGCGCCACCGGGTCGGCGGCGACCCCGGTGAGGTCGATCATGTGGATCGGCGCCGGCGCGTGGAGGGCGGAGGGCCGCCACTGGCGCCGGATGTCGCGCAGCGCCTGGACCACCACCGCCTTGGCCGTCGCGAGGAGGATGACCAGGTCCAGCTCCAGCGACCAGTTCTCGACGTAGAACAGGTCGAGGCGGCGGTAGGCCTCGAACGACGGGTCGTCGCGCCCCTCGACCTGCCACAGCCCGGTGATCCCCGGCCGGACCCGCTCGCGGGTGCGCAGCTCGGGATCGAACTGGGCCACCTCGTGGGCCAGGGCGGGCCGGGGCCCGACCAGGCTCATCGTCCCCAGGAGAACGTTGACCAGCTGGGGGAGCTCGTCGATGCTGGTGGCGCGCAGCACCCGGCCCACCCGGGTCACCCGGGGGTCGTGGTGGGACTTGAACAGCGGGCCGGTGCGCTGGTTGGCGGCGGCGACCAGGTGGAGCTGGCGGTCGGCGTCGGGCACCATCGTGCGCAGCTTGTAGATGGTGAACTCCTCGCCGTCCTGGCCGATCCGGCGGTGCCGGAACAGCACGGGACCGCCGTCCTCCAGCCTGATGGCGACGGCCGCGACCACCAGGACGGGCACGCTGACGGCCAGGGCCGCCACGCCGCCGACCAGGTCCACGGTCCGCTTGGCGACCCGCTGCCACGGCGTGACCGTGAGCGGCTCGAGGTAGAAGAGCGGCTCCCGTGCCAGCGGCTGCGCCCGCAGGCGACGGTGGTCGAACCCGCTGAGGCCGGTCGAGAGGTGGACGTGGACGCCGGCCTCGAGGAGGGCACGCGTGGCCCGGTTGAGCCGGGCGCGGTCGAACGCCCCGGCCGCCAGGACGACGGTGTCCGACCGGTGGTCCCGCAGCGCCCGCATCACGTCGCCGGAGGGAAGCACGGCGGCCACCGCCTCGAACCCGAGCTCGGGGTGACCGCGGAGCAGCGCCGCCAGGTTGTGCGACTCCTCGAGGTCGCCGACGACGACCACCGGGCGGGTGCTGTGACCGCGGCGGCGGCGGCGGCGGAGCCACGCGCCGTAGCATCCCCGCCACACGGCCAGGGCGGCCGCCATGGCCAGCACGGCGAAGGCCAGGAGGGCAACCGACAGCTCGACGCCCACCCGATGGCCCACGAGGTGGGCGGCCACGCCGGTGACGACCGACACCCGCAGCACCCGGCTCAGCTCCACGGCCCGCACCCGGCACACCCGGGCGAGGTAGAGCTTCTGGCTGGCCATGAGGCCGAGGGCGCCGGCGGTCACCGCCATCAGCGGAGCGGCGGTGCCGGCCGGGGAGCTGCCGACGTACCCGCCGTGGGGACCGAGGACGGCGAGCCACACGCCGGCGACGGCGGCCAGGTCGCCGGCGACGAGGACCCGGCGGAGCACCGCCTGGCCGGGCGGCGCCCATGCGGGGGGCGTAGCGGCAACGCTCCCGCTGTCGCCGTCCGCGTGCACCGCGATCACTACGTCTGCCCCTCCTGGGCACCAGGCCCGCCGATGTTGTGCCGCTGGTCTCCCCGTTGCTCGGGGACACAGCGTCCGACAAGGAACGCTCGACAGGCTAGGGCCAAAGGTCCCTGTTCGGGCGTTGCCGGCGCAGAAACGGTCAATTGACCTATCCGCCCTCGCCGGGATCGCCGGGAATGTCGGCCGCGTTCGCCCCGACCCGCTGCCCCGGAGGTGGGGAGCGCCCGGGGGTGTTGGCCTCGGTCGGGGGTCGTCGGCATCACCGCGGGAGATCCCTCCACCGGCGCGCTGATACGCCTCGGGCCGTCGACCCGGCGCCGGCCACGTCGGCCCGGCTCCCCCTCCGCACCCGCCGGCCGGTAGCCTGGGCGCCGTCACGACGCGCCCCGAGCGGGCGCCGTTCCGACCGGGGAGTGGCGCAGCGGTAGCGCACCTGCTTTGGGGGCAGGCGGTCGGGGGTTCAAATCCCCCCTCCCCGACGGCTACCGTGCGGGTGCCCCGCGGGCGTAGCTCAATGGCAGAGCTCCAGCCTTCCAAGCTGGTGGTGCGGGTTCGATTCCCGTCGCCCGCTCGCCGCCGCCCGCCGGTACCCTGGCGGGAGGTCGAGCACCATCCCAGGAGGGCCCATGGCCGCACCCACGTACTCCATCCCCGTCGCCACCCGGGACGAGGAGACCCGCGCCGGCTTCGTCGTCAAGGTGTACCAGCACCTGGTGCTG
>JBKHXC010000267.1:0-1968 GCA_046566225.1 Acidimicrobiia bacterium | reverse complement strand
GCGGGGCGGCGGAGGCATCCGAGGGTAGGGTCGCCCGGTGACGGTGCTGCTCGTGGCCGGGGCGTTCCTCGGGATGGAGCTCCTCGTCTACGTGTCCCACCGGTTCCTCATGCACGGGCCCGGGATGCCGATCCACAAGAGCCACCACCAGCGCCGTCCCCAGCCGGGCTTCGAGCTCAACGACGTGTACCCGCTGATCGGGTCCACCGTCGCCATGGCCGGCTTCGCCCTCGGGCTCAACGTCGAGGGCCTGGCGCCGCTGCTGCCCATGGCCGTCGGCCTCACCCTCTACGGCGCCGCCTACTTCTTCGTCCACGACGTCTACATCCACCGCCGGCTGCCCTGGTTCGAGGCCGAGCTGGGGATCTGCGAGCGACTCAAGGCCGCCCACCGGGTGCACCACCTCTGGGGGGGCGAGCCCTACGGGATGCTGCTCCCGGTGGTGCCGGCCGCCCTCCGGGAGCGGGCGGCGGCGGTCGATTACGACCCCTTCCCGCCGGCACGGCGGTCCAGGGCCGCCAGCGGGTCGCGGCCGTCCCAGGTGCCGGTCGAGCCGTAGGGCCGGAACCGGGCGAACAGCTCCTCACCGAACCAGCCCTCGGTGCGGGTGCGGCGGACCACCTCGGCGTGCGGGTTGGCGCCTTCGGCGAAGACGGCGACGTCGGCCGCCGAGCGCCACAGGCTGAACGTGGCCTGCAGCCCGACCGGTGCCTCGCCGACGCCGAGCACGGCCAGCAGGCCGGGCTGGCGGCGGAGGTGGCGCTCGACGGCGGGCACCGAGCGGTAGAACGCCGGCCAGTGGCGCACCCCGATGCGGGCGCGGGTGAGGACCGCCACCGGCCCGTCCCCGCCCTCGGTGGTGGCGGTGGCCCCGGTGGCGTCGGTGGCGTCGAGAGGCCGGGCGCCGCTCCACCTCCCCCGAGCCGAGAGCGGGCGCAGCCGCACCGTCCACGTCTCGCTGCCCCGGCGGTCCCAGCCGGCGGCGATCGCCGAGGCGGCGAGGAAGTCGTCGAGCGCGGCCTCGCCCTCCCACACCGCGAACATGGCCCACCGGCACAGGTCGGCACCGAGGCCCATCCTCGAGCCGGCGCCGGTGCCGAGCCGGCGGGCGAAGCGCAGGCCGGGGACGGCGGCGAGCGAGCGGTCGCCGGTCACCATGCCGGCCATGGCTCCGAGGGCGTGCCGCGCCGGGTAGCGGGTGAGGTGGAACGACGCCACGGTGCTCATCGCCCGCCCGACGGTACCCCCCCTCCGCCGCCCGGTGGCGGCCCGGCGGCGTGCCAAGCTCGGGCGTGCGCTCGGCGACGCTGGCGGCCACCGGGGTGGCGGCGACCGTGGGCTACCTGGTCGGATCGGTGCCGGTGGCGGTCCTGGTGGGCGGCCGGCACGGCGTCGACCCGAGGGAGGTGGGCGACGCCAACCCCGGCTACTGGAACCTCCGCCAGCACCTGGGGGCGCGGGCGGCGGCTCCGGTGTTCGCCGGCGACGTCGCCAAGGGGGTGGCGGCGGCCCTCGTGGGCGTGGCGGTGGCGCCCGAGGGCGCCTGGGGCGTCGGCTACGTCGCCGTGGGATCGGCCATGGTGGGCCATGCGTGGCCGGCGTTCGCCCGCTTCCGGGGCGGGCGCTCGGTCCTGACCTGGGCGGGCGGCACCTGCGTCCTGTCGCCCCTGGCCGGGAGCGTGGCCGCCGGGCTGTTCGTCGCCGTGGCCGCCACCGGCCGGTTCGCCTCGGGGGCCCGCCTGGGGGTGGCCGCCTTCCCGCTGGTGCAGCTGCTGGTGGAGGGACCGCACCGGGCGGCCGCGACCGGAGGCCTCATGGGGATCATCGGGGTGCGCTTCGCCCTCGCCCCAGGCGACCGACCGGCCTGAGCGGAGCGCGGGCGGCGGGCCGGCGGGGGTAGCGCCGGCCGCGCCAGGTGGTCCCGGGAACGGCCGTCGCCCACGTCAGGCGGACCGCAGCGGGCAGGTC
>JBKHXC010000266.1:0-2897 GCA_046566225.1 Acidimicrobiia bacterium | reverse complement strand
GGCAGGCGCAGGGGGCTGGCCGCCCAGCGCAGGGTGGCGTCGCCCGACAGCGCCAGCGCGGCCAGCCCCAGGGGCGCCACCAGGGAGGCGGCGGCGACGGCCCGGTCCCGCCCCCCGATGCGCCGCGGCCGGTAGCGGGGACGGGCCGAGTGCCGTGACGCCGACACCACGGCGGCGGCCAGGGCCGCCACCCCCAGCGCCCCGAGCGCCAGCGCCACGCCCCGGGCCCGGCCCACCAGGGCCACGAAGGCGCCGCCCAGGGCGGCCAGGGCGGCCAGGGCGCACCACCCGGCGGCCCGGTCGGCGGTGGTCGGCGGGGCCGAGGCGAAGCCGCGGGCGTCCATGGACTCGGCCAGCAGCAGCGCCCGCTCGAGGGCCGTCTCCATGATCGGCACCACCAGGCGCAGCAGCCGGCCGCGGCGCACCACCTGCCCGCCGGTGCGGGCGCGGTCCGCCTCCCGGACCCGCGCCACGGTGGCGACCGCGGCGGGCACGAAGGCGACGGACACGGTGAGGATCAGCCCCGGCTCGTAGAACGCCCGGGGCGCCGACTGCACCAGCTCGTGGTGCGACACCACCGCGTTGAAGGCCCCGAACACGGCCATGACGCCGACGATGGCGAACCCCTCGGCGGCCGACTGGAGGACCACCGCCACCTCGACGGGGCCGCCCACCTCGAACCCGCCCAGCACGGCCGGGAGGGTGGCCGACGGGGTGGTGAAGAGGGCGTCGCCGCCGGCGTGGGTGGTGGCGGCGGTGAGGACGACCCGGACGGCGGCGAACGCCAGGCCCACACCCAGCAGGACGGGGAAGGCCCGGGCCAGCGGCGTGTCGTCGCCGTGCACCGACACCACCACGAATGCCACGCCCACCACCAGGGCCACGTACACCGGGCTGGTCGCCAGCTCCACGCTGGCCGCCGCCGCCACCGCCCACACCAGCCAGGCCACGGCGTGGAGCGGCGGCGCGGGGGCGGGCACGGTCGCCATTGTGGACGGCGGGCGGGCGCGGGCGTAACCTCCCGGCCGGCAGAGGTCGCCGCCGGCCCGGACGTCGGCGGTGGTCCCGCCCCGCGGGGCGGGACGGGGGAAGTCGGTGCGAGACCGACGCTGACCCGCAACTGTGACCGGTCCCTCCGGGGCCCGGGAGCCAGGACGCCCGCCGCTGCACGCCGGCTCCACCGGCGTTCCGTCACCAGGCCCGGCCCTCGTGGAGAGGGGCCAACGGAGGCACCACCCATGTCCCGCCGCACCGCCCCCCGTACCGTCTTCGCCGCGCTCGCGCTCGCCCTGCTGCCCCTGGCGCCGGCCGGCGCGGCGGCCGCCCCGCCCCCCTTCGACGCCGGCGCCGCCGTGTCGTTCCTGGCCGCCAACCAGCAGCCCGACGGGGGGTTCGAGACGGCCGGCTTCCCGGGCTTCGAGACGCCCGACGCCGTCCTCGCCATCGCCGAGTCCGCCCAGGGCGGACCCTCGTGGAGCACGGCCGCCGCCCGGGCGGCGGTCGCCGCCACGGTGCGGGACGGCCGCACGCCGCTCGACTACCTCGACGACCTGGCCGAGGCCACGACCTCGCCCGGCCAGGCCGCCAAGCTCGTCGTCCTGGTCGCCGCCCCGCTGGGCTACGACCCGGCCGCCTTCGACCCCCAGGGCGACGGCGCCGCCGACCTGGTGGCCCGCATGGACGCGGGCGCCAACGCCGACGGCTCGTTCGGCCCGCCGGCCGCCTTCAACGCCACCCTCTACGCCGCCCTGGCCCACCACCTGGTCGGCCGCGGCGTCCCGGCGGCCACCCGGCACGCCATCCTGGCCGCCCAGCAGGCCAACGGGGGCTGGGGCTTCGCCGGCGACCCGGCCGGCGAGGACGTCGACGTCGACACCACCGGGCTGGCCCTCCAGGCCCTGGCCGCCGCCGGCGTGGACCCCTTCGACGAGCCCGTGCGGCGGGCCGTCGCCTTCCTGGCCGCCAACCGGCTGCCGTCGGGCGGGTGGGCGGCGTTCGGCTCCGAGGACCCCAACGCCACCGCCCTCGCCATCCTGGGCCTCACCGCCGCCGGCCGCGACGTCGGCACGTGCTGGTCGGCCGCCGCCGCCGCCCTGGCCGCCCGCCAGGGCCCCGACGGCCGGGTGGCCAGCCCCAACGACGCCTTCGGCGTCAACACCTTCGCCACCTCCCAGGCCGTCCAGGCGCTGACCCGGCGGTGGCTGCCGGTGGTGCGGGCGCCGGCGTGGTGCGCCGACGCCGGCTACCGGCTGGCCGCCTCCGACGGCGGGGTGCTCGCCTTCGGCTCGCCCTTCCTCGGCTCCGCCGCCGGGCGCCCGCTGAACCGCCCGGTGGTGGGGATCGCCTCGCGCCCGGGGGGCCAGGGGTACTGGCTGGTGGCCTCCGACGGCGGGGTGTTCGCCTTCGGCGACGCGCCGTTCGCCGGCTCGACGGGGGGGATCGCCCTCAACCGGCCGGTGGTCGCCATGGCCGCCACCCCGACGGGGCGGGGCTACTGGCTGGTGGCGTCCGACGGCGGGGTGTTCGCCTTCGGCGACGCCGCCTTCGCCGGCTCGACGGGCGGCGTGGCGCTGGCCGCGCCCGTCACCGGGGCGGTCGCCGCCCCCGACGGCGCCGGCTACTGGCTGGTGGCCGGCGACGGCGGGGTGTTCGCCTTCGGCAGCGCCCGGTTCCACGGGCGCGGCCCGGGCGGCACCGCGGTGGGCATCCTGCCCACCGTCGACGGCGACGGCTACGTGGTGGCCACCGGCGACGGCGCGGTCGCCCCGGCGGGCGGCGACGCGCGACGCTCCGTCCCGTTGCCCCGCCTCAACGCCCCCGTCGTGGGCATCTCCCCGTAGGGCGACGGTGCCGGCCACCACGGCCGCGACGCCACCGGGCGGCCCGGTCGGGGGCCG
>JBKHXC010000265.1:0-4248 GCA_046566225.1 Acidimicrobiia bacterium | reverse complement strand
GCCCCGGCCGGCGCGCCAGCGCGCCGGCGAGGCCGGCGGCGGCCGACGCCGTCACCGCCAGGTGGCGGCGGCGGCGCCCGGGGGGCACGCCCGCCGCCTCCCGCCAGCGCCGCCCGTGCAGGGCCCGCATCAGCACGTCGTCGGCGTTGCCGGCCTGGAGGCGCACGCTCACCCACCGGTCGGCGGGGCGCACCGGGTGCACGCAGCGGCGGTCGCCCACCACCAGGCGCCACCCGGCGGCGGCGACGCGCACGGCCAGGTCGGCGTCCTCCCGGAAGGCGCGGGGGAACCGCTCGTCGAAGCCCCCCACGGCGGCCAGCGCCGCCCGCCGGTAGGCCATGTCGGCGGTCGCCCACCGGGCCGCCTCCAGTCCGGCCACGTTGCGCTCCCAGTCGGTCGGGCGCCGCCCGGCGGGCAGGGGCACCTCCAGGCGGCCCTGGCTGGCCCCCACCCCGGGGGGCTGGCCGGCCAGGTCGGCGGCCAGCCGGGCCCGCCAGTCGGGCGGCGGCACCACGTCGTCGTCCAGGAAGGCCGCCCACTCCGCCGTCCCCGCCCGCCAGCCGGCGTTGCGGGCGGCGGCCGGCCCCCGGCCCCGTCCGGGCACGACGACCACGCCCGCCGGCCCCGCGTCGCCCACCGGCAGGGGTGACGTGGGGTGGCGGCGGTCGTCGACCACGATCACCCGCTCGGGCGCCGGCCCCCGGCCCGATCCCAGGGCGTCGAGCAGCACCGCCAGCGACGGGCGCCCGACGGTGGGGACCACGACGTCGTAGCTCACCGCCGTCACCGCCCGGCCCCCGGGCGGCGGACCACGAACGGGCCGATGACCAGGGCGTCGACGGGGGCGGACCCGAAGCACTCCAGGGCGTCGCGGGGGTCGTCCACCATGGGCCGCCCGGCGGTGTTCAGGCTGGTGTTCACCACCACCGGGATCCCGGTGCGCGCCGCGAAGGCCTCCAGCAGGCGGGCGACCAGCGGCTCGCCGGCGGGGTCGACGGTCTGCACCCGGGCGCTGCCGTCGACGTGCACGACGGCCGGGATGCGCTCCTCCCACTCGGGCCGCACCCGGTGGGTGAACAGCATGTAGGGGCTGGGCAGCGGGCCGTCGAAGACCTCCGAGGCCCGGGAGGCCAGCACCATGGGGGCCACGGGCCTGAACTGCTCGCGCCCCTTCACGTCGTTGAGCCGCTCCAGGTTGCGGGCGTGGCCGGGGTGGGCCAGCAGGCTGCGGTGGCCCAGGGCCCGGGGGCCGTACTCGCTGCGGCCCTGGAACCACGCCACCACCCCGTCGGCGGCCAGCACCTCGGCCGCCGCCTCGGCCGCGTCGGCCGGCCGCTCGTAGGCGACCCGGGCGGTGAGGAGCCAGCGCTCGACGTCGTCGTCGCCGAAGCCCCGGCCCAGGTCGGCGCCGGCCATGGGCGCCACCGGGTCGCCCATGGCGTGGGCCAGGTGCAGGGCGCCGCCCAGCGCCGTGCCGGCGTCGCCCGCCGCCGGCTGGACCCACACGTGCTCGAAGGGCCCCTCCTCGGCCAGGCGGGAGTTGGCCACGCAGTTGAGGGCGACGCCGCCGGCCATGGTGAGCGCCCGCTCGCCGGTCCGCCCGTGCAGCCAGCGGGCCAGGTCGAGGATGACCTCCTCCAGGCGCCGCTGCACGCTGGCGGCCAGGTCGGCGTGCTCGGGCTCCCACCGGCCGCCGGCGGCGGCGGGCTTGGCGAAGGCCGACCACTCGACGGGCTCGACCACGAACCCGCCGTCCTCGCCGGCCCGCACCAGGTCGCGCAGCTCGGGCAGGAAGACGGGATCGCCGTAGGAGGCCAGCGCCATGACCTTGTACTCGTCGCTGGAGCGCAGGAACCCCAGGTGCTCGGTGACCTCCTCGTACATCAGGCCCAGCGAGTGGGGCAGCGCCTGGGCGGCCAGCACCTCGAGGTCGCCGCCCGCCGAGCGCCCCGACAGGTGCGACGTCGCCTCGCCCCGCCCGTCGAGCACCAGCACGGCGGAGTCGCGGAACGGCGCCGCCAGGTGGGCCGACGCGGCGTGGGCGACGTGGTGGGGCACGAAGCGCACGCACGCCGGGTCGAGGCCGGGCAGGGCGGTCTGGAGGAACTGGGGCGCCCGGCGGGCGTAGAGGGTGCGCAGGCCCTCCCAGCCGTCGGCCACGACGTCGTCGGGCGCGGTGCCCACCGGGCCCAGCAGGTCGGGGTCGTAGGAGTAGGCCACCGCGTCCACGTCGGCGGGGGTGAGGCCGGCCTCGGCCAGGCACCAGGCGGCTGACTGCTCGGGCAGCTCCCAGGTGGAGAACGGAACCGGGCGCTTGCCGTGCTTGCGGCGGCTGAACCGTTCCTCCTCGGCGGCGGCCACGACGGCGCCGTCGACGACGAGAGCGGCCGCCGGGTCGTGGAAGACGGCGTTGAGGCCGAGGACGCGCACGGGCGGCTCCCGGGGGAAGTCGGCGGTGGGGGCGCCCCTCTGCTCGAGCGCCGAAGGGCGTCCTTCCCAACACGCGAAGCGAACAACCCTTAGGGAATTCCGTCCTCCAGGACGGGGGCCGGTTTCCGGGGGCCCCCGGCCGGGCACCCGTGGGGGATGGACCACGCCGACGGGCGCGTGGCGGTGGTGGTGCTCACCCGCGACCGCCGGGTGCAGGCCATGGAGACCCTCGACCGGCTGGCGGCCCTGCCGGAGCGGCCCCCGCTGATCGTGGTCGACAACGCCTCGGGCGACGGGACGGCCGAGGCGGTGGCCGGCCGCCACCCCGGCGCCACCCTCGTCCGCCTCCCGGCCAACCTGGGCGCCGCCGGCCGCAACTGCGGCGCCGCCCTCGCCCCCACGCCCTACGTGGCCTTCAACGACGACGACTCGTGGTGGGCCCCCGGCGCCCTGGGCCGGGCCGCCGACCTGCTCGACGCCCACCCGGCGACCGCCCTGGTGGCCGCCCGGGTCCTGGTCCGGGAGGAGGCCCGGCTCGACCCGTCGTGCCGGGCCATGGAGGCCAGCCCCCTGCGCGCCGCCGGCGCCCCGGGGCCCGCCGTGCTCGGCTTCGTGGCCTGCGGGGCCGTCGTCCGGCGCGACGCCTTCCTCGACGTCGGCGGCTTCCGGCTGGGCTACGGGGTGGGCGGCGAGGAGGAGCTGCTGGCCCTCGACCTGGCCGCCGCCGGCTGGGCCCTCGCCTACTGCGCCGACGTGGTCGCCCACCACCACCCCTCGTCGCTGCGCCCGCCGGCGGCCGACCGCCGCCGCCGGCAAGCCCGCAACGCCCTGCGCACGGCGTGGCTGCGGCGGCGCCCGGCCGGCGCCCTGCGCCGGACGGCGGCCGTCGCCGCCACGGCGGTGGCCGACCCGGCGGTGCGGGGGGCCCTGGCCGACGCCGTGGGCGACCTGGGCTGGGTCGCCCGCCAGCGCCGGCCCGTGGCCCGCCCCCTGGAGCGGGACCGGTCCCTGCTGGACGCGGCCGGCGCCGGCCCCTGACCGGCGCCGGTGGAAGGCCTACGACCGGGCGCCCCGGATGGCGTCGCGGACCCGGTCGGCGATGGCCACGAAGGGCCCCACGACCAGGTTGCCGAGGGCGCTCTCCGGGGCGTGCGGGTGGGGGTGGGTGGGCGCCATCTTCTCGGCCGCCTCCAGGGCCCGGCGCATGCGATCGAGCTTGTCCCCGTCGAGCGAGCGGCGCAGCAGGGGGAACACCTCGCGCTCCTCGGCCTCGGCGTGGGCCACCACGTCGGCCCGGAAGGCCTGGAAGCGGGCGGCGAACCCCTCACCGTCCACGCCCAGCCCCTCCAGGCCGGACAGGGCCTTCTTGGCCTCGTCCTCCTCCGCCGTACGGGCCTCGGCGACCCGCTCCCCCTCCGCCCCCACCGAGCGCAGGGCGGGGTAGACGACCTCCTCCTCGGCCGTCTCGTGCACGGCCAGCAGGCGTACCAGGCACTCGAAGGACTCGATGGCGCCCGCTCCGCCCGCCTCGACCTCGGAGAACAGCCGGCGGGCCTCTCGGTGCTGGGCGACGAGCAGGTCGACGACGTCGCCGGTGGTGGACCGGGTGCCGGTGGGCACGGACATGGCAGGCCTCCTGCGCTGATCGGTGTGTGCGCTGATCGGTGTGATGAGGGCGGGTCCAGGGGTCCCCGGGAGCGAGGTGGCCCGGCGTGGCGCCTACCGGCCGCCGGGGCCGTTCACCGCCGGCTGGCTGCTCAGCCGCCTCAGGCCTACCCGGCGGAGGCCGCGGCGGACCGGCCGCCGGCCGCCCCGCTC
>JBKHXC010000264.1:0-1709 GCA_046566225.1 Acidimicrobiia bacterium | reverse complement strand
AAGAAGAAGCGCATCAGCTGGCAGTGCCCGGGGTAGCGCAGCGTCTTGTAGTCCATGCGCTCGACCCGCCCCTCGAACGTGGCGCACATCGTCCCCAGGCCGCCCGAGGTGGCGAACGCCTCCAGCTGGGTCCCGCCGATCCACACCGTCTCCAGGTCGCTCATGGCCGGCACGACGCGCACCTCGCCGCCGCGGATGACCTCGCAGTCGTTGAGGTACTCGTTGACGACGCCTTCGGGGGACCAGTTGAAGGCGTAGCCGAGCAGGCCGCTCGGGTGGCGGGGGAGGGCGCCGACCTTCATCTCCAGCGACTGCGCCCGGTCGAGGCCCCGGGCCAGGGAGGCGCCCACCACGGCGATCAGCCCCGGGGCCAGGCCGCAGGCGGGGGCGAACGCCACCTCGGCGCCCTCGGCCAGCTCGGCCACCTGCCGGGCGCTGGCCGTGTCCTCGGAGAGGTCGAAGTAGTGGACGCCGACCTCGGCCGCCGCCCGGGCGACGGGCAGGTTGGACCCGAACGGCAGGCACGCCACCACCGCGTCCGCGCCGGCCAGGGCCGCCCGCAGGGCGTCGGCATCCTCCACGTCGAGGACCGTCACCGGGAACGGGAGGCCGGCCCGCCGCGACCGGTCGGCACCGGCCACCCCGTGGCCCCCCCGGTGGAGGAGGCGGGCCAGCAGCTCACCCACCATGCCCAGCCCCACGACCACCACCCGGTCGAACGCCACGCCCACGAAGCCATGGTACGGACCTCTGCCATCATGGCGGCGATGGCCCTGGGCGAACGCCCCGCCGGCACGGCCCTGCCCCCGGACGACCTCCTGGCCGAGACGGCCCGCGCCGCCTTCGCCGGGATGGGGGTGACGTGGCCGGCGCAGGCGGCGGGTGGGGGGGTCCTGGCGGCCCGCACGCCGGTCACCGGCGGCACGCTGGCCGCGCTGGTGGGGCACGGTCCCGGCGAGGTGGACGCCGCCGTCGAGCAGGCGGCGGCCGTCTTCGCCGCCTGGCGCCTGGTGCCGGCGCCCCGCCGGGGGGAGGTCGTGCGCCTGCTGGGTGACGAGCTCCGGCGCCACCGGTCGGCCCTGGCCGACCTGGTGACCATCGAGGCCGGGAAGATCCGCTCGGAGGCACTGGGCGAGGTCCAGGAGATGATCGACATGTGCGACTTCGCCGTGGGCCTCTCCCGCCAGCTCTACGGGCTCACCATGGCGTCGGAGCGGCCCGGGCACCGCATGGCCGAGGTGTGGCACCCGCTGGGCGTGTGCGCGGTGATCACGTCGTTCAACTTCCCGGTGGCGGTGTGGGCGTGGAACGCGGCCATCGCCCTGGTCTGCGGTGACCCGGTGGTCTGGAAGCCCTCGGAGCGCACGCCCCTCACCGCCCTCGCCTGTGCCGGCCTGGTGGCCCGGGCGGCGGCGGCCTCCGGCGCCCCGGGGGGGCTGTGCCAGGTCGTCCTCGGGGGCGCCGAGGTCGGGGAGCGGCTGGCGGGGTCGCCGCTGGTGCCCCTGGTGTCCGCCACCGGGTCGACGGCCATGGGGCGGGCCGTGGCGCCGCTGGTGGCGGCCCGGTTCGGGCGCTGCCTGCTCGAGCTGAGCGGGAACAACGGGGCCGTCGGGGCCCCGTCGGCCGACCTCGACCTGGCGGTGCGGGCGGTGGCCTTCGCCGCCGCCGGCACGGCCGGCCAGCGGTGCACGACCCTCCGCCGCCTCATC
>JBKHXC010000263.1:0-4330 GCA_046566225.1 Acidimicrobiia bacterium | reverse complement strand
CGCTCCGGCTCGGTCAGCCCGAAGCTGGCGGAGGCGGCGGCCAGCTGGTCGGGGGCCTGGCGCAGCAGGATCTTGGTGGCGGCGTCGGCCAGCAGGCCGGTGGCGATCTTGGCGGTGGCCGTGCCGTCGTCGGCCTGGGCGCCAAGGTCGGAGGGCCGGTGGGCCACGCACACGTTGGCCACCCCGTAGGTGCGGCCCAGCTTGAAGCAGGTCTGCAGGTAGCGGGCGGTGTGGTGGTTGGCCAGCAGGGCCCAAGCCTCGTCGAGCACCTGCACCCGCTGCGGTCCGGGACCGGCCATCAGCTGCGACAGCCACCCGGCGGCGGCCACCATCACCAGCGGCAGCGCCTCGGAGTCGATGGGGACGGCCGACAGGTCGAGCACCACGCCGGGGCCGTCCCAGCGCATCCGGACGGTGGAGGCGCCGTCGAACATGCCCCGCAGGGAGCGGGACAGCAGCTTGTCGAGGGCGAAGCCGAGTTGGCCGAGCTGGGCCTCCAGCGCGGCGCCGTCGACCCGCAGGCGCTCGGCGAGCTCGGGGCCGGGCCGTTGCAGCACCCCGGCCAGCTCGGCCAGGGTGGCCGGAGCCCGCCGGCGTCCCAGGAGTTCGACGGCGGCGAACACCGCTGCGTCCTCCACCTGGGCGAGAGGCCGGTCGAGCACGGTGGCCACCAGGGCGCACACCATCTCGGCCCGGCGCAGGTCGCGTTGCTCGGCCGGCTCGTCACCCGCCCCCGGCCCGTCGGCCAGCGGGTTGAGCCGGGTGGAGCCGCCCGGCGCCAGGCGGACGACCGAGAGCCCGAGGCGGGCGGCCAGGTCCAGGTACTCGCCCTTGGGGTCGGCGATGGCGAGCCACCGCCCGCCCTCGCCGGTGCCGTAGATGGCGGCCATGCGCCACAGCAGGGACTTCACCAGCGCCGACTTCCCGTTGCCCGGCTCGCCGAACACCCAGCAGTTGGGGTTGGTCACCGCCCCGGCGGCGTACGCCTCGAACGGGTCCCAGCAGAACCCGCCGCCACCGGCCAGCAGGTCGAGGCCGATGTAGGCGCCGGCGTGGCCGGCGGCGGAGCGGACGGAGAACGGGTAGAGGCTGGCCACATGGGCGGTGGTGCCCCGGTGGAACCGGGCCCGTAGGCGGGGTCGGGCCACGGCGCCCTACCCGGCCAGCAGGTGCTTGGGAGCGAGGCCGAGGGGCAGGGCCGAGGCCCACGCCAGGTCCTGGCGGGCCTCCAGGCAGCGCAGCTCCATGCCCGCCTCCCGGGCCGCCTGCTCGGTGATCTCGGCCGCCTCCTCCAGTTCCGCCTCGCTGCGAGCGCTCACGCCGACCAGCCCGATGTACCCCATCTCCGCGAAGCCGGCGACCAGCTCCTGTTCCCGATCCAGCAGCGCCTGGGTGGCCCGGCGGTGGCGGGCGTCGACGCGCCGTCCCTTGTCCTCCTTGGTGGCGGCGTCGGATTCGAGCTTGACCAGGTCCCGCTCGATGCGCCGCCGGGATTGGTAGGCCGACACCGGGCAGAACGCCACCGTCATGGTCCGGGTCACCCCGGGAGCGGACAGGAACGGCTCCAGCCACGCCGGGGTCACCGGCAGGCGGGGCCAGGCGACCACCCGCCAGGTGCGGTGGAAGGCGGCGTCGACGCGCACGTGGCGCCACGACGACTCGAGGGCCATAGGCCCGGCCCCGGCCGCCCCCACCATCCCGAGGCGATCGACCAGCCGCCCGCCGACGCGCGCCGGGCGGGCGGCGGCGGGGTCGATGCGGGTGCGTAGGGCCCGCTGCAGCTCGGCCGCCGACAGCGGGTCGGAGGCGTCGAGACCGGCGCTGCGCGCGCCCCGGAGAAGTGCTTCGGTCGACGAGGCCAGCACCCGGGCCAGGGCGGCGTCGGGGTCGGCGCCGCCGGAGCGGCCGAGGCGGTCGCGGGCCACGGTGAGGGTGACCACCACGTCGTGGGCGGTGGCTGTGGCGGTGGCGTCGGCCAGCAGCTCGTCGTAGCTGGCCCGGGCCTCGTCGTGGACCTCCCGCCCGCGACGCTCTCCAGCCAGGCCCGGTGCTCCTCCAGTCCCGACGGCGCGGCCAGGTCCGACCACGCCACGTGGGTGACGGGCCCGCCCTCCACCGCGAACTGGTTGAGGACGTCGCCCCATCCGGCCACCAGGCGCTCCTGCTCGGCCCGGGGCTGCACGACGAAGGCCGGCCCGCACACCCGCACGACGGCGGTGAGGGTGGCATCCGTCGTCGCGCACGGCCCCGATCCGCTGGCGGCCCCGCCAGGGAAGATCCACGATCGTCACCCCGTCCAGGCACGGCGGCAGGGGGGTCGGCCGGCCCGCCTCGTCGGGCAGGAGGGCGAGGGGGGCCAGCCAGCGCCGGCCCCGGCCGAGGCGCAGGGTGGTCCACGCCGCCAGCACCGACAGCCACTCCCAGGCCGGACGGCCGCCCACGCGGGCGAAGCTGGCGGCGGTGGCGACCAGCGCCGGCACGGCGGCCAGGGGCAGCACCACGCCGTAGCTCACCGCCGCCACCGACGCAACCAGCCCGGTGCCCAGGAAGGCGCACTGGGCCACGCCGAGGCCGAGGAAGACCCCCGAGCCGTCGGCCGGGTCGAAGCGGTAGAGGCGATCCTCATGCTCGGGTGCCACGGTCGCCTCCTCCGGCGGTGGGCGGGCGGCGGGGCGGGCGCGAAGGCGACGGGCGCCGGGCGGCCCCCCCGTTCCCGTTCGACGAGCTGGCCGACTCGGCAGTGGCGGTGGCGGCGTTCGCGCCATGGCGGGCGGCCCGGGTGGCGACCGCCGCGGCAGCGGCGGCACCGTTCGCGCCGCCGGGCCCACCCCCACCTCCCGCCGGACCGCCACCGGACCCGGAGCCACCTCCGGGGCCCGCCGACCCGGCACCGGCCGGTTGGGCGGCCACGGCGCTGAGCCGGGCGCGGGTGCCCTGGGCGTAGTAGCCGGCCGACATGGCCTGCTGGGCGCCCCGGGCCGGGCCGCCCTTGATGCCGGAGGCGACCACCGCCGCCTCGGTGAAGGGGAGGAGCTTGGTCACCAGCAAAGGCGAGAAGGCGGCGACGCCGAAGGCGGCGGAGGCGGCGAGCAGGATGCCGACGGCCTGGCCCACCGACCCGCCGGCCGACTCGGCCGCCACCTCGGGCGGTGCGAGGGCGTTGACCTCGCCCGAGCCGGCGCCCACGGCGGCCGCCGCGGCCACGGCCAGGGCGACGGCGATCACCAGCTTGGACACGATCAGCGCCACCAGCAGCTCGAGCATCTTGCGCCCGGCGCCCTTGAGCGCCGGCCACACCTGGGCGGCCAGCACCAGGGGGGCCAGCGCCACCACGATGTAGATCAGCGCCGAGCGCACCACCAGCTCGGCCACCAGCACGATGCCGGCCACCACGGTCACCAGGCCCAGGAGGAACACCACGAAGGCGCCGGCCGTGCCCCCCGACAGCGACGACAGCCCGGTCACGGTGGCGGTGAACTCGCGCACGTCGTCGTCGAAGTGCTCGAGCAGGCCGTTGGACAGGGCATCGGTCAGGGTGATGAGGGCCTGCGTGACGGTGACCAGGCCGACCATCCCGACCACGGCCATGGGCAGCTCGACGCCCACCCGGCGGACGAGTCCGCCGACGTCGCCGGCCAGCACGCCCTGTGTGATGCCGATGAGCACGAAGCCCACCAGCAGCACGGCGGCGATGGACAGCGTGGTGGCGTAGGGGCCGGTGCCCGTGAGGAACCAGTCGGCCTGGACGTCGGGGTCGGTGACGTCGAAGAAGAAGTCGAACACCCCGCCCACCA
This sequence comes from Acidimicrobiia bacterium, assembly GCA_046566225.1. GTDB lineage: Bacteria > Actinomycetota > Acidimicrobiia > Acidimicrobiales > DATLFN01. The sequence continues at coordinate 536 of JBKHXC010000263.1, read as the reverse complement.
CCCACAGCACCGCCCCCATGACCCAGCCGGTGAGGCCGGTCACGATCTTGTCGAAGCCCCACCCGGCGGCGCCGCCGACCAGGTCCGCGCCCCGGTCGACCACCCACCCGACCGGGCCCGGGACCGCCGCCACCACACCCGCCGGCCTCATGGCGCCGCCGCCGGGGAGCCGACCCGCTGGAAGCCGTCGAGGGCGCCATCGAAGGCCGCCGCCTGCCAGGGCCGGTCCTTGGCGCCGACATCGGGGGTGGGCCCGGGGGTGTCGGTGACCGCCTCGCAGCGCCAGGCGCCGTTGGCCCAGACGAGGTCGACCGCCACCCGCGTCCAGTCGGCCTGGGGCAGCGCCACCCCGGTGGCCGACAGCACCGTCACCACCCAGACCACCACCCGGGCCCGGGACGCGTCGTAGTGCTCGACGCGGGTGGCGAGCGGGCGCACCAGCCACCACACCCGCCCGGACGAGGCGCCCAGGGCGAGCCGCGCCTGGCCCAACTCGGCGACGGTCTCCGCCGCCAGGGCGGGGCCGGCCTGGTCGG
>JBKHXC010000262.1:0-2338 GCA_046566225.1 Acidimicrobiia bacterium | reverse complement strand
GGATGACCGTGGCCTACGACGGGTCCGGGTACCGGGGGTTCGCCGCCAACCCCGGCGTGCGGACGGTGGCCGGCGACCTGGGCGCCGCCCTGGCCCGGGTGCTCGGCCACCCCGTCGCCCTGACCTGCGCGGGCCGGACCGACGCCGGCGTCCACGCCTGGGGCCAGGTGGTCTCGTTCGACGCGGTGGACGAGCCGGACGTGGTCGCCCTCCAGCGGTCGCTCAACAAGATGCTGGCGCCCGCCGTGGTCGTGCGGTCGGTCGACGTCGCCCCTCCCGGCTTCGACGCCCGCCGGTGGGCGACCGGGCGCCGGTACCGCTACACCGTGCTCAACCGCCCCCTGCCCGACCCGTTCCTGGCGGCGACCACCTGGCACGTCGCCGAGCCCCTCGACGTGCGGGCCATGGCCCTGGCGTGCGACGCCCTCATCGGCGAGCACGACTGGACGTCGTTCTGCCGCCGGCCGCCGGAGCCCGCCGACGGGGCCGGTCCGCCGGCCCCCTCGCTGGTGCGCGTCGTGCGCGACGCCCGCTGGGTGGAGGCGGGCGAGGGCGTGCTGCGCTTCGAGATCGAGGCGTCGGCGTTCTGCCACCAGATGGTGCGGTCGGTGGTCGGGACGCTGGTGGCGGTGGGGAGGGGCCGGCGGCGGGCGGGGGAGATGACCTCGATCCTGCGGGCCAGGGACCGGTCCCGGGCGGCGGAGCCGGCGCCGCCCCACGGCCTGTGCCTGTGGGAGGTGCGCTACCCGCCCGGTCCGGGCCCGGGGGCGCCGTAGCCGCCGGGGAGGCGGGACGGCGGCACGGGGGCCGCCCGGCGCGGCGGCCGGCGCCCGGCGCCTACGGCGGGGGCGCCGCGTGCCTGAACCGCCCGGGCCGCCCGCCCGCCGGCGGCCGGGAAGGCCGCCTGCCGGCCGGCGCCTACGGTGGGGGATCGTCGCTCCCCGCCTGCTCGGCATCGACGTCGGCACCACCCGCACCAAGGCCGTCCTGGTCGATCCCGCCGGCGCCGAGGCGGCCTCGGCGGCGCGGCCCACGCCGTTCGAGGCGGGCCCGGCCGGCGTCGAGGCCCCGGTGGAGGCCCTGCTGGCCACGGTGAGGGCGGTGGTCGGCGACCTCGGTGACGGGGTGGCCGGGGTGGCCGGGGTGGGGGTCGCCGGGCTGGCCGAGAGCGGGGCGCCCCTCGACGACGCCGAGCGGCCGCTGGCGCCGGTGATCGCCTGGCACGACCCCCGCGGCGCCGAGGTCGTGGCCGTGCTGGGGGAGCGCTTCGGCGACGGCCTGGCCCGCCGCATCGGCCAGCGGCTGCGGCCCGTGTCGTCGGTCGCCAAGCTCGGGTGGCAGGCTGCCGCCGGGGTCGGCCCCGTGCGCTGGTGGCTGGGCGTGCCCGAGCTGTGCCTGCACCGCCTCACCGGCGCCCGGGCCACCGACTTCTCGCTGGCGGCGCGCACCGGCGCCTACGACGTGGGCCGCCGGGCGCCCTTGGCCGAGGTGCCGGCCGCCCTGGGCCTGCCGGCCGACGTGTTCCCGCAGCCCCGGCCGGCGGGCACGGCCATGGGGACGACGTCGGCGGTGGGCGCCGCCTGGCTGGGCGTGGCCGCCGGCGTGCCGGTCACCGTGGCCGGCCACGACCACCTGGCCGGGGCGGTGGGCGCCGGCGCCGGCCCGGCCGACCTGGTGAACTCGGTGGGCACGGCGGAGACGGTGGTGGGCGCCTCCGACCTCCTGCCCGACGTGGGCTCGGCCCTGGACCTCGGGGTCGCCGTGTCCGTCCGGCCCGACGGCGCCGGCTGGGCCGCGGTGGCCAGCGCGGCCAGGGCGGGGCTGGTGATCGCCGCCGCCGCCCGTGCCCTGGGACGGCCGCCGGCCGACCTCGACGCCCTGGCCGACGGCGCCGCCGCCACCGTCGACGCCACCGCCTGGGTGGAGGCCCTGGCCGGGACCGCCCGGGGCCGGGGCGGCGGCCGGCCGGGTCCCGCCCCGGCGCCGCCCGCCGGCGCCCCGGGCGCGGTGTGGAGCGGCGTGCTGCACGCCCTGGCCGCCCGCACGTGGGAGGCCGCCCGCCGGGCCGAGGCCGTGTGCGGCCGGCCGGCGCGGATGGTGGTGGTGGGCGGCGGCAGCCGCAGCCGCCCGTGGCTGCGGGCCAAGGCGGCGCAGTCCGACGTCGCCGTCGTGCGCTCGACGGTGGGCGAGGCGGCGGCCCGGGGCGCCGCCGTCCACGCCGGGGTGGCCGCCGGCTGGTGGCAGTGCGCCGCCGCCGCCCCCGCCCCGCCGGTCGAGCCGGTGTGACGCCCGGCGGACCGGAGGGACCCTGGCGCCGGCCGCTCTGGTAGCGGAACCG
>JBKHXC010000261.1:0-2343 GCA_046566225.1 Acidimicrobiia bacterium | reverse complement strand
CCCGCTCGGCCTCGGACTTCTCGGCCTCGATGGCCAGCAGGCGCTGCCGGTGCTGGTCGAGCTCGTCCATGGCCGACTCCAGCCGGGAGCGGGCCTCGCTCTGGGCGTGGCGCACCCGGTCGACCTCCGAGCGCTCGGCCTCCACCGCCTCGGCCAGCCGCCGGCGCTTGTCGTCCAGCTCGGCCATCTCGGCCTCCAGGCGGGCCCAGGTGTCGAGCTGCTCGCGCCGGGCCCGCTCGGCCTGGGCCCGCTCCGCCTCGACCTCGACGGCCAGCCGCCGGCGCTGCTGGTCGAGCCGCCACATCTCGGCCTCGTAGCGGGTGTCGGCGTGGAGGGGGCGGGCGGCCTCGTCGGCGGCGACGGCCTCGGGCGGGGCGACGGGGCGGGGCGGGGCGGGCGGCTCCGGCTCGTCGATGACCTCGATGTCGGGCCTCACCTTCGACTTGAGCCAGCGGGCCACCCGCTCCGCCTCGGACTCGCCCCACTCCTCCCACGGGCCGGGATCGGGCGGGGGGGTGTCGTCGGGCCCGGCGACGACGACCACGTCGTCGTCGACGGCGCCGGTCGCCTCCGGGGCGTCGGGACGGGTCCTCTGGCTGCGACGTCTCATGCGGTGGCCTCGATGACGGGCGGGCTCCGGCGACGCCGGCCCCCACAGGGTTCTTCGCCGGGGCGGCGCGGACCTCTGCCCCTCCCCCGGGAGATTGTGGCGCGTCGCACGGGCGGGGGGAAGGCCTCGGCGCCCGTCAGCCGGCGCCGGGCTCGACGGCCAGGCGCTGGCACGCCCCCTCGGCGCGCGACAGGTCGACCCGGTGGCGGACCACCTCGCTGTCCACCGACGCCGGGCCGTGGTCGAAGCAGCGCACGGTGACGGCGGTGTGCGCCGGCAGCGGACCGGCCGCCATGGACCACGCCCCCTCGGGGCCCGAGCCGTTCCCGGCGGCGCCGTCGGGGACCCACACCGTGAGCCACGGGCCGTTGGCCGCTTCAGTCACCACGCCCAGCCCCTGGCCGCACGCCCCGCACGCCAGGTCCGCGACCCGGGCCTTGGCCGAGAACAGGGAGAGCACGACCGACTTGGCCATGCCGTCGAGAACCGTGTGTGCCCAGCCGAACGTCAACGACGCTCCTCCCCGGTCGAACCGCTGACCGGCAATCTTCGCAGAAATCGGCGAGCGCCCCCGGGCGGGCCGGCCCCGGTCCGGCCCGGGCCGCGCCGGAAGACCCCGCCCGGTTCGGTACGGTCGTGGTCCCATGATCCGTCTCGCGGTGGCCCTGCTGTTCCTCGTGTCCGTGGTGGCGGCCGGCGTGGTCGACGCCCGCCAGGAGCCGGGCGGGGCGCTGGCGGCCCCGTCGCCGGCCACGTCGCCGGCCACCACCGCGCCGGCCACGCCGGCGGCGGCGCCGACCGTCCCCGGAGGGGAGCCGCCACCGGCCACCGCCGCCCCGGCCACCGAGCCGCCGGCCTCGGCGCCGCCGGCCACCGAGCCACCGCTCCCGCCGCCGGCGGCGGTGGGCCCGGTCAAGGCGCTGGTCTCCCCCCGGGGCGTGGTGGTGCCCGTCACCGGCCGAGACGGGGACGCCTACCGCGTCACCACGCCGTGCGGGCGCCCGGCGGTGGTGGCCGGGGGCACGCCGGTGACCGAGGCGGCGGTGGTCCTCGACGCCGGCCACGGCGGGGTGGAGCCGGGCGCGGTGGGCCCGACCGGGCTGGCCGAGAAGGATCTGAACCTGGCCGTCGTGGGCCACGCCGCCGCCGCCCTGCGGGCGGCCGGGGTGTCGGTGGTCCTCACCCGCACGGCGGACTACCGCATCACCCTGGCGGCCCGGGCCGCCATCGTGAAGGCCCTCGGCCCCCGGGCGTTCGTGTCGGTCCACCACAACGCCGAGCCCGACGGGCCGCGGCCGGGGCCGGGCACCGAGACCTACTACCAGGTCGCCTCGCCGGAGTCCAAGCGCCTGTCGGGGCTGATCTACGAGGAGGTCGTCGAGGCGCTGTCCCGCTACCCGGTCGCCTGGGTGGCCGACACCGACGCCGGGGCGAAGTACCGGCGCAACGTGGCCGGCGACGACTACTACGGCATCCTGCGCCTCAGCAGGGGGACGCCGGCGTCGCTGGCCGAGCTGGCCTTCGTCTCCAACCCGGCCGAGGAGGAGCTGCTGCGGCGGGCCGACGTCCAGAAGGTGGAGGGGGAGGCCGTGGCCCGGGGCGTCCTGCGCTTCCTCACCACCCGCGACCCGGGATCGGGCTTCGTGGAGCCCTACCCCCGCCGGAGCCCGGCCGGCTCGGGCGGGGGCGGCTCGAACTGCGTCGACCCCGCCCTGTAGGCCGGGGCCGGGCAC
>JBKHXC010000260.1:0-11849 GCA_046566225.1 Acidimicrobiia bacterium | reverse complement strand
AGGCGCTCGGCGTGCGCATGTTCGGGAGGGGCTCCTGGGTCGTCGGGTCGGTGGCCCGGGGCTCCCTCCCTATCGGCACGCCGGGGCCGCCGGTCGCGCGCTTGGTGGGCGGTTCCGGCGCCATCGGGGGGAACACGGCGGGTGGGAAGGCGCCATGGGCAGCGAAAGGACAGGGAACGGCTCGGGCGACGGCCGGGCGCCCGGCGCCGCCGGCCGTCCCGGCTCAGCCCGGACCGGGGTCGTCGCCGGCCGACAGGCGCCGGCGCCCGTCGACGATGTGCTGCCGGCGGCGGGAGACCAGGTACCGGGGCGAGCCCAGCGAGAGCTCGAACGGGTCCGGGGGGAAGCCGCCGGCGCGCAGCAGGGTGGCGGCTCGCTGCGGGATGCTGCCCTGCTGGGCGCCGAAATGGGCGAGCAGCGCCTTCTGGGTCAACCCGCCCCGCCGCTGGTCGAACGCGTCGTTGGCGCGGCCCACCGCCCAGCAGATCGCCGCCGCCGCCGTGTCGGCCCGGCCCCGGCGCCGGAACACCGCGGGGCCGTTGCGGGCGATCCGGGCCAGGAGCCGCCGGGCGGCGGTGCGGTACTCGGCGTCGAGCACCTCGTCGCAGCAGCGGTCGCACCGGGCGAGCACCTCGGCGACCCGGTCGTGGACGTCGTCCGGGATGCCCGTCCAGTCGAACGCCTCGTCGGGGAGGGGGGCGGCGTCGAGGGCCTCGAGCGCCTCCGGCCCGCCCACCGCCCGCTCCCAGATGGCGAGCATCATCGATTCGTAGTCCCGGTCGTCGTCCCGGTCGTCGTCCCAGTCGTCGTCGTCCCAGCCGCCGTCCTCGTCGCCCATCTCCCATGGGCCGGTGGGGCCCACCCCGAGGGCGGCCAGCAGGGCGTCGGGCCCCTGGGGCCGGGGGGAGCGGATGGTGGCCTGGAACTCCGGCTCCCAGTGGTCGACCGCCTCGATGGTCCTGTCGGTCAGGCGGGGCGGGATGCCCCGCTCGGCGTGGCAGAACCGCACGAAGCCGCGCAGCACGGCGGGCGCCTTCGTGAGGTAGCCCACGTCGGCGACCACCTTGCGGGGGATCCAGTCGGCGAGGAGGATCTCGACGGCCGCCGGGCTCCACCGCATCGGGTCCCCGGGCCCGTAGTCGCAGCCGAACCACAGCATCACGTCGAGGAGGTCGCGGTGGTCCCGACCACCGAGGCCCGAGGCGAACGGCGAGGCGAAGAACCGCTCGGCCAGGCGGCGCCGGTCGCCGTCGGCCCACTCCGGTCGCTGGTAGCCGCGGCCGCCGTCGGGCAGCAGCCCGACCACCCACTCGAGCAGCGGGCGGCAGGCCGGCCACGTGGCGGTCTCGACGGGCGGGAAGGTGATCGCCGTGGTGGCCGCCGCGTCGACGATGCGCGCCTTGGCCTCGGCCGGCGGGATGTCGGAGAGCGCGGTGTCGGGGTCGCCCACCCCGACGCGCATGACGGCGAGCAGCTCGCCGATGGGCTTGTCGACCACGAATGCGTCCTTGACCAGCGTGCCGAGGTTGTGGTCGATGTAGACGACGGCGGTCAGCTCGTGGCCGGAGGGGAACCGGACGCCGACCGAGACGTTGTCGCCGTCGCCCAGGACGTGGGTGATCTCCGTCGAGCGGTAGGGCTCCGCCGACCCCATGGCGGCCAGCCACTCGGGCAGGCGGTGGTCGCGGCCGGCCAGGATCCGCCCCACCCGCCGCCGCTCCACCTCGTCGGAGCCCAGCGCCGCCAGGGCGGCCAGCAGCGCCGAGGTCTCGGGGCGCTCGACGTCGGCCAGGCTCCGGACCAGCTCCTCGCGCGACGGGCCCGCCGGCGGGCTGGGCTCGAAGGGGTTCGTCCGAGCCGTCTCCACGGCGGCGATCAGGGCGCTGGCCAGGCGCAGCAGCGCCAGCGGGTGGTCGCGGCCGAGGGCGCGGCGCACGTCGGCCAGGAGGCCGGGCTCCCGCGCCTGCCGCCCGGGGAGCCCCGGGTCGCCGGGCCGGAAGCCCATGGGGCGCGTGCCCTTGGGGGTGACGCGCCCGCCCTTGGGGTGCCTCCCCTTCCTCGCCACGGGGCCAGCCTATGGACCCGCACCCTGCCTCGCGCGCCGGGCCGGTCGGACGGTTCGGTCCCCGGCGGCGAGATCCCTGCCGCCGCCGGCGCACCGGCGCCTACCCCGGCCGGGGCTCGATGTCGAACCCCTCGGCCATGCGGTCGAGCGCGGCCACCGCCATGTCGAAGTCGTTGCCCTCGACGTCCCACGTGGTGGCGATGACCGATCGCTCGGGGCCGGCGTCGACGACGTAGCGGACCGACCGCGCCCCCTCGGGGGCCATGGGCCCGCCCGTCGAGCGCGCCACCAGGCGCACCGCCCGGCGTCCGTCCACCTGAAGCTGTCGCTGGTCCTCGATGCGCAGCCCCGACGACCCGGTCGCCCGGTCCGGCTCCACCGGCTCGACGCGCACGACGACGGCCAGGTCGAGCGGGAACTCCGTCCCCGCCCGGAGGCTGATGGGCTCGGGATCGAACGCCGAGCAGGCGGTCGCCTCCCCGCCGTTGACGTGCCATCCTTCCGGGTAGGGCACGACGACCCGCACGCCCCGCTCCTCGTGGGTGCACGACCGGGTGAGCCGGAGGCCGGGGTCGGTCGTCGTGGTGGACGGCGAGATCGTGGTCGACGTGGTCGAGGTCGCGGTCGTCGTGGTCGTCGTGGTCGAGGTCGTCGAGGCGACCTCGTCGTCGCCGCCACACGCCACCAGCACGGAGGCCAGCAGCGATGCCGCCAGGGCCCGTGGTACGCGCCCGGCGGCCCGCTCGCGCGCCGGGAGGTCCGTGCCGGTGCTCCGCGTCCTTCCCATGCCTGCTGGCCTTCCCCGCCGTCGGGCGCGGCCAACCACCGAGGCGACGGGCGCGGTCACGGCCCCTGGTCCCGGATCCGCTCCATCTCGCGGCGATCGTCGGAGGTGAAGTCGCTCGGCGGCCCCGACGCGAAGACCTCGACGAGGCTCGGGCTCTCGACCGCCCAGTACATGACGGAGCGGTCGTCCCGGGCGTGACGGGGATGGTCGGGATCCTCGTGGAAGCCGCCCACGCCGGTGCCGTTCACCAGCCCGAAGAGGTGCCCGACCTCGTGGACCGCCACGGCGGCCTCGAAGGCGGCGGCGTTCGCACCGGGCGGCAGGCGGGAGGAGATCTCGTCGACGAACACCGCGAAGCTCGTCGCCTCGAACGCCACCGCCGGTACACCGTCGCGCTCGAAGCTGCCCGGCAGCGCCAGCACGTACACCGACACCGTGCCGTCGCCCGAGTGGGTGCTGCGATGCTGCTCGCGCAGGGCCCGAAGGTCCGAGGCCGTGTAACGGTCCTGGGCCGGGACGGTGCCGGGCGGGGCGCGCCCGACCGCCTTGGCCCCGTGCTCGCGCAGCGACGCCTCCATCGCCGCCGCCGCCTCGGGGGACAGGGAGGCGTCGCCGGCGGTGTCGACCTCGACGACGGCCTCGGCCACCTCCGGGGACAGCAGGGCCCAGCCCAGCGAGCCGACCGGGCCGCCGTCGGACGCCGGTTCCAGGGGGAGGGGATCCGCCGTCGGGGCCTCCACGGGCGCCGACGGGGACGGGGAGCCGTCCCGGGGCGCACGGCGCTGCTCCTCGATGACGATGCAGCCGCCGGCGACCGGGGCGAGGAGCGCCATCGCCAGCAGCGCGGCCCAGCGCCGGGCGGGCCCGGCCCGTCCCGAGGCGTGGTGCGGCGGCCTTCGCCGGTGGAGATCGTCACCTGCCATGTGCCACCCATCACCGGTACCCGGTCACCGGCGCGGCACACGTCGCGACCGCCGGGCGTGAGCGCACCTCGGGCGTGAGCGGCGGCGCGGCGCCGAGGGGGCCGTCAGGCCGGCGCCGGCGGGGCGGGGGCGAAGACGAGCACGGGCGCCACGCACTCCTCGAGCGAGGTGCCGCCGTGGACGTAGCGACCGTCCGGGCCGTGCCCCCAGTGGGGGTTCTCGCGGAAGCCGTGGTCGGCCAGGACGACGAGGGGGACGTCGCCGGGCAGCGCCGTGAGCGCGGGGACGACCCGCCGGCGCAGCGCGGTGACCGCCTCGTCGAGGAGGGCGGCCAGCTCCACCGAGGTCCGGTGGAGGCGCTCGTCCACGCCGCCGGCCACGGCCACCGACAGGGGCGGTCCGGAGCCGAGCAGCGTGCGCAGGTCGGACGTGCGGTCGTCCCGGTCGGCGCCGAGCAGGAGGTCGGCCTCGAACCCGAGGTGGGCGAAGGGCACCGCCACCGGGCCGGCGGCGGCGGGGGCCGACCCGGCGGGCACCGGCCGGCCCGACGCCAGGGCGGCCACCGCCTCGGCCGTCCTCGTCGGCGCCGGCACCACCGCCCAGCGGCGGTGGACGGGGCGGCCGGGGAGGGCCTCGGCCACCAGCGGCACCACGTGGGCGGCCAGGTCGGCCCGCATGGCGTCGACCACCAGCACGGCGACCCGGCCGTGGGCTTCGAGCAGGGGGCCGACTACCGCCTCGCCCACCTCCCACACCCGCAGGCACCCGGCGAAGTCGTCGGCGGCGCCCGCCCGGAACACCTCGTCGACGCTCCTCAGCAGGCGGGCGGCCCCGGCCCGGAACGCCTCCACCGCCTCGGGGTCGACCAGGCCCCCGCCGGCGCAGGCCAGCGCCGCCCGGCTCACCAGCTCGGGCACCGGGGCGCAGTGCGACGGGTAGACGTCGGCCACCAGGGAGGGGAGCGGCAGGCCGGCCAGGCGCCGCTCGACCGCCGCCAGGTGCCGGGCGGCGTCGACCACGTGCACCAGGGCGGCCACCTCGGGGTCGTCCACCAGGGCGTGGCCCGCCGCCAGCCGGCGCACGTCGTCGAGCCCGGCGGCGAGCTGCCAGTCGGCGGCCAGGTGGCGGACGAGCTGGCCGGCGGCCAGGCGCAGCGGGTGGCGCAGCAGCCGCTCGCCGCCGAGCACGACCGCCACCTCGGCCACCGGCCGGGACCCCAGGTCGAGGGCGGCCGCCATCTGGTCGCCGAGGACGCTGCGCTCGGTCACCCGCCGGTCCAGGGCGGCGAGCTCGGCCACCGCGCCCGGGTCGGCCACCAGGGAGCGGGCGGCCGATCCGAGCCGCTCGGGGTCGGCCAGCAGGTCGGCGGGCAGCCACGGCGGCGGCGCCGGCCGCCCGCCCCACCACGCCGCCAGCCAGAAGGCGTCGGCCGGCTCGTGGGCGGGCAGGGCGGCGGCCACGCCCGGGAACCGCTCGCGCAGCAGGGCGACGGTGGCGCCCCCGGCCGGCCCGGGCGGCGCGCCGGGCGGGGGCGGCGCCGCCCGCCGGGGACCGGTGTCGGCGGTGTCCACCACCTCGACGAAGCCGCCGGGGGGCACCTCGGCGTCGCCGTCGACCCACGTCGCCACCAGCTCCAGGAGCCGCCGCTTGGGGTAGCGGCGCCCGATCAGGTCCTCGCGCAGCACGGCCAGGTCGCGGGTGACGATGAGCTGGGCGCCGGTGAGCACGTCGCGCACCACGCCGGCCAGGTCGCCGTCGAGCACCCCGGCCACCTCCGCCGGGTCGACGGCGCCCGGGGGCTGGCCGGCCAGGGCGACGAGGCGGCGGAGGTCGGCGGCCAGCTCAGCCCGGCCGAGGGTGGCCAGGTCGGCGGCGGCGTCCTCCAGGCGGTCGCGCAGCTCGGGCCGGGCCAGCTCGTCGAGGTACTGGCGCACCCCCCGGGCGGCCACGGCCAGCACCGCCTGGCGGTCGAGGGCCGGCTCCCGGTCGCCCAGGGCCAGGCCGCAGGCGCACCGCGGCCTCCACGCCAGCTCCACCTCCAGCGGGCGCCGGCAGGGGGTGGGCACGGCGCCGGCCAGCATCCGGTCCACCTTCACCCGGTCGTCGGGGACGGCCACGGCGCCGATGGCGGCCAGCCGGGCCAGGGCCCGGTAGGCGGGCTCGGCCCGCAGCTCCTCCACGGCGGCGGGGCCGACGGCGCCGTAGTGGCGGTCGTGGGCCTCCTGGTAGGCGGCGACGTAGGCGGCGCGGAACTCCCGGTTGGCGGCGAACAGGTCGCCGACGCGGTCCTCGGCGGCCACCGGCAGGGCGCCCCGCACGAGGTCCAGGGCACGGTCGCGCAGGGCGGCGAGCGCCTCGTGGCCGGCGGGGATCGTCAGGTCGGGGTGGGTGAGGGAGGCGGCCGCCTCCTCGACGCGGCGCAGCTCGTCGCGCGCGAACCGGGCGACCGAGCCCAGGCGCCGGGCGGCGGCGAGCACGGCGGCGGGGTCGGCCGCGGCGCCGACCAGCCGGCGCAGGCCGGCGGCGGCCGCCGGCGACGGCGGGCAGGCGTCGAGCACGCCCTCGATCAGCGACACGTCCTCCAGCACCGGGCCGGCGTCGGCGGCGGCCAGGGCGGGGACGTCGCCGAAGCGGGCCAGCCCGGCCCGCACCTGGGCCAGGTCCTCCCGGCGGGCCTCCAGCCACGCCTTGGCGTACTCCCACGCGCTGCGCTGGGTGCCGGCGGTCCACGGCTCGAACGGCCCGGGGCCGAACAGCGGCGCCAGGGGGGCCATGGCGGCCCGGGTGGCCGGCTCCACCAGCTCGCCGGGGCCGAGGCGGTCGGTGGGGGCGACGGTGAGGAACGGGACCTCCAGGCGCCGGCGGCCCCGCCAGCCCTCCAGCAGCCCCGCCTGCACGCAGGCGTTGAGGACGAGGAGCACCTCGGGCTCGCTCAGCCCGACCGGTCCGTCGCCGAGCCCGGCCACCACCCCGCCGGCCGGCACCGGCCCGCCGTCGCCGGCCAGCCGCAGCGCCTCGGCCACCGCCGGGCTGCGGGCCGGGTCGGGGGCCACGGTGGCGCCGTCGCGCCGGAGGCGGGCCAGCCCGAGCGGCACCAGGTAGCCCTCGACGAGGGGGCGCAGCCGCCCCCGCTCCACCGCACCCGGCCCCAGGCGGCCGACGGAGACCACGTCCTGGAGGACCTGGCGCAGGAGGCGGTCGCCGACCAGCTCGGCCCGGGGCGCCACCTCGCGGTGGAGGGGGTGCAGGCCCGACAGCAGGGGGTCGGCCAGCCGCGGCAGCTGGCGCTCGAACGCCAGGCCGGCGAGGGAGGGGAGGTCGATGCCGGCGCCGGCGTGCGGGTAGCGCACCGTGCCCTCGAAGTAGGCCCGGCGCAGGATCTCGCGGGCGACGGCGACGTCGGCGTCGGCCCCTCGCCGGACGACGTCGGCCAGGTCGTCGCGGCCCTCGGCCTCGGCGGCGGCGAGCACCAGCCGGCGGGCGTGCACGGCCAGGAGGGCCTGGCGCTCGTCGGGGCGGAGGACGTCGGGCACCCACACGGCCAGCCGGTCGCCGGCGGCCACCAGCGACGCCGCCCGCTCGGCCGCCTCGGCCGCCTCCTGCAGCTCGACCTCGCCGACCAGGATGCACCCGGCGGCGCCCGCCGAGCGGGCCTGGTCGACCAGCCGCACCGCCTCGTCGGGGGTCAGCTCGAGGATCCTCGCCGTGGACACCACCACCGTGCGCAGGGTGTTCTGCCACAGGATCTCCCGGCGGGAGGCGCCCACCTCGCCGAGGAGCTGGAGGGGCAGGACGGACGACGACCCGAGGGCCACGAGGGTGGCGACCAGGCGCCGGTCGCCGGGGGCGACCTCGGCCCGGGCCTGGGCCACCCGGGTGGCGACCACCAGGGCGGCGTCGGCCTCGGGCTCCACCGCGTAGGCCGTGGGCGGGCCGGGCTTGGCGACCACGTAGGCGCCCCGGTCGACGAGCGGTTCGAGGACCGCCTGCTCCAGGTAGGCGGCGTTGGCCGCCGGGTCCAGGTCGCTCACCCGGGCGAGGAGCAGGAAGGCCAGCTCGCCGGCCGTGCGGGGGCGCTCCAGGGGCGACGCCGCCAGCAGGCACAGCAGCTTCACCGCCCGCAGGGCCAGCTCCCGGTCGGCGGGGTCGACGAGCTCGTCGACCGCCCGCGCGTAGTAGGGCCCCACGGTGTCGGCCAGCCGCGAGCTCTCGTTGCGCTCCAGCAGCCGGCCCCGGAAGTGGTCGAACACCTCGTCGGGGGTGACCAGCTCGGCGTAGCCCCGCCCCAGGCCGTCGCGCAGGCGCCGGCAGACGAAGTCGACCACGCCCCGCTGCTGGGAGAGCAGGAAGCGCAGGCCCTCGAGGACGCTCAGGGTGCCGGGGTGGAGGGGCCAGCTGCGGGCGAACCGGTCCCGGTCGACGCCGCTGGCCGGGAAGGCGGCGGCCGTCTCGGCCCACGCCTGGTCGACCCAGCGCTCGGCGCCGGGGCGCAGGCGGACCAGGCGGCCCCGCACCAGGTCCTCGACGTGGCGCATCGACAGCGTGAGGCTGGGCCCGTAGCGGTCGCGGATGCGGGCCAGCTCCCGCTGGCTGACGTTGGCGACCTCCTCGATGCTCTCCTGGAGCGCGCCCAGCACCAGGACCGGCCGGGTGCGGGCCCACTCGCCGAGGAACTGGAGGAACCGCAGGTCCTCGGTCAGCGCCGGACCCTGCTTGGCCCGGAGGAACTCGCTCAGCTCGTCGAGCAGGAGGACCACACCGGCGTGGCCGGCGGCCCGGGCGGCGGCCACCACGGCGTCCCAGGTGGCCGCCCGGTCGCCCTCCTCGGCCTCCGGAAGCTCCCGGCCGAGGGCCCGCCACGCCCGCTCGGCCAGCACGTCCTCCAGGGCGGCCCGGGCCCGGTACTCGACCAGGGGCACGGCCACGGCGAGCGAGGGCCGGGCCGCCTCGGCCCGCTCCCGCAGGGCCCCTTCCCAGTCCGCCTCCGCGCTGGGGGCGGCGGAGCGGGAGAGGACCTCGCCCACCGCGGCCAGGAAGTGCGACTTCCCCGAGCCGAACGGGCCCACCACGAAGAACCCGGCGCCGGTGTCGCCGGCGGCGGCGTCGAGGACGGCCACCAGGCTGGCCGCCACGTCGCCGGTGAGCACCAGCTGGGCCAGGCGGCCCCCGGTGCCGTCGAGGCGGACCACGGTCTCGACGTCGGCGACCTCGACCAGCTCGCCCAGCGAGGGACCGCTCACGGCGGCGGGCTCACGGCGCGGCGTCGGCGTCGCCCGCCGGCAGCTTCTTGAGCGCCCCGTAGAAGGCGCCCCGCCGGCTGCCGGCGCGGGGCAGCGCCTCCTCCAGGGTGCGCCGCAGCTCGGCGAACGCGCCCCGCTGCCGCTGGAGGCTCAGGTAGGAGCTGAAGACGTAGCGGTCCTCGGGGTCGGCGGCCAGGCAGGCGCCGAGCACGGCGGCCGCCTCCTCCAGCTTGCCCGCCCGCCGCAGGGCGAAGCCCTCCTGCTTGCGGGCGAACAGGTCGCCGGCCCGGGCCCGCTCCCCCCAGGTCCGGGCCGCCTCCTCCTGGTCGCCCTGGCTGCTGCGCAGGCGGGCCAGCACCCCGACGAGGTGCCGGTTGGACCGGCCGGTGGTCTTCAGGAGCACCTGGACCTCCCGCTCGCGGCGCTCGGGCGGGAGGCGGAGCAGCCGGGCCTCGACCAGCTTGGCGTAGGCCCACTCGTCGCCGGGCGCCCGCTCGTGGGCCCGGGCGTACATGGCCTCGGCGTCCTCCGGCCGCTCCCGCTGCAGGGCCACGTCGCCCAGCAGCACCCACGGCGCCGCCGAGTCCGGGTCGCGCTCGGCCGCCTGGGCCGCCGCCCCCTGGGCGCCGTCGACGTCGCCCAGGCGGAGCCGGCAGCGGGCCAGGCGGACGAGGAGCCAGGAGCTGTCGTCCCCCAGGGCGCCGGCGTCGCGGTAGTGGCGGGCGGCGTCGTTCCACCGGCCCGCCTTGTAGCACAGGTCGCCCCGCAGCCGGGCCGTGAACCGGGTGGTGCCCGACGTCGCCTCGGCCCGGTCCAGGGCGCTCGCCGCCTCCTCCAGCCGCCCCCGCCTGAGCTGCACGTCGGCCAGGTGGGCGAGGGCCACGGGGTTGGCGGGCGAGCGGCTGAGCACCCCCTCCAGGGCGATCACGGCCGCCTCCAGGTTGCCCGACCGCTTGTGCCGGAGGGCGTCGTCGAGGGCCGGCGTCGACACCCGCCGAGCCTACGGCGTGTGCGAGCGCCCGGGATGCCGGGACCAGCGGGTATGTGCTCGACGTCCCAGAGTGACGTCGACGTAATTACTCACCTGTCATCGCCTCGGAACCGTGATCGACTGGCGGTCGTCGGAGCCCAGCGTGACCTCTGCGGGAGTCAGCCCGCCCCCTGTTGGCGGCCGGGCGGCGCGGCTCCATCGCCTCGGCTCCGCTACCCGTGATCCCCCGGCGGGCCCTCGGTCGGCCCGCTCCTCACCAGGCGAGGTACCGATGGGCGTGGAGAACCGTGAGCGGCGGCGGGTCAAGAAGCAGCGTGACCGCGCCGAGGCCGACCGCCGGTCGGCCCACCGGCAGGGCCGGAGTCCGGGGGGTGCCGCCGCCGGACCGCCGGACGACCAGCTGGCCAGAAGGGCCGTCCTGGCCACGGCCGAGGCCTTCCGGTCGGAGCCGGACACCGTGTACCGGACCATGCTGGCCGGGCTGACCGGACTCGATCTCGCGATGGGTGCGGGGCTGGTCGACCGGGCCGTCGGATGGGCCTTCGACGTCGGCCTCGACCGGGCGTGGGACTCGGGATGGCAGCCGGCCGACGTGGGGCGTGTCCTCGCTCGCAAGCTGGGCAAGGCCCACGCCGCCGCGGTAGCGCCGGCGGTGGCCGCCAGCGCGGCGAGGCGGCCGGAGTGCGTCGTTGACGAGCGGTGGGCGGCCCAGGTCGCCGCCATCCCGATGGGCGACCCGGGCCTCGTCCTGCACGCCGTTTGGGCCGACCGGGCGGTGGCCGTCGAGGCGCTCTCGCTGGTGCTCACCCTGCCCGTCCTCCCGCGGCTGTCGTCGTCGTCGTCGGCCCGGACGGGCTCCGCGCGTTGTGCCGGCGGCTCGTCCGTGGCCGTGCTCGACCGGGTTCGGGCGCTGTTGGCCGAGGCCGAGTCGACCAGCTTCCCCGAGGAGGCCGAGGCGTTCACGGCCAAGGCCCAGGAGCTGATCGCCCGCCATGCCACCGACGAGGCACTCCTGGATGCGCGGGGCCATGCCGGGCCGGGCCCGGTCGTCGCCTGGCGGATCGGCGTGGACGACCCCTATGCGGATGCCAAGGCCCACCTGCTCGACAGCATCGCCAGGGCCAACCGGTGCCGGTCGGTGTGGAGCAAGGACATGGGTTTCAGCACTGTGTTCGGCCTCCCGACCACCTGCGGGTGGACGAGTTCCTCTTCACGTCGCTGCTGGCCCAGGGCAGCCGGGCCATGCTCATGCCGGCCGCTCGGTCGACCGGTCGGGCCGCTCACGCACTCGGTCGTTCCGGCGGTCGTTCCTGCTCGCCTTCGCCGCCCGCGTCGGCCGGCGGCTCGAGGCGGCCACGGCGAGTGTCGTCGAGGGCGCAGCGGCTCACCACGACGCCCTCCTCCCCGTGCTCGCGGGCCGGGCCGAGGCGGTCGACCACGCCGTCGACGACGCCTTTCCCGCGCTCGAGCACCGCGCCATGGCCATCGGCAACCACGCCGGCTGATGGCCGCTGGTACCGCTTCGCCAAGCGGGCCGGCCGGTGGGAGATCGTGGCACCCCCCGCCGCCGCCCCCGACGAGCTCGTGGACGTGGCCGGCGGGTAGCGCTCGCCTCGGGCTGTGGGCTGGTGGCGCGCCCTTCCGCCGGGCGCCGGCAGCGCGACCGGGACCGGCGCTGCCGAGGCCAGGCCCGGTCGACGGGGCCGGCGGTTCGGCTCAGTGCTCCTTGCCCGTGTAACGGAAGATGAACAGGCCGCTGGAGCGGTCGCTGGCCAGGAGGAGGGGCCGCTTGCCGAAGTCGGCGCCCCGGCCCTGGTCCCGCGGGTTGAGCAGGCACTGGCCG
>JBKHXC010000259.1:0-4620 GCA_046566225.1 Acidimicrobiia bacterium | reverse complement strand
GGCCGTCTTCTCGGCGTGGAACGGGCACAGCCCCACCCAGCGCCGGCCGACCCGCTTGAGGGCCACGTGCTCCGACGCCACGTCCACGAAGTCGGTGGCGGCCCGCACACGGGCGACGTCCTCCTCGACGATGCCCACGAGGGGGACGGTACCGCTTCCGGCCGCACGCCACGGCGACAGCCGGTGGGCGCCCGGCCCGGCCGGCGGGTCAGCCGCCGGCGGCGGAGCGGAGGATCGCCTGGGCGGCGGCCAGGCGGGCGATGGGGACCCGGAAGGGCGAGCAGCTCACGTAGTCGAGGCCGGCCTCGGCGAACAGGGCGATGGACTCGGGGTCGCCGCCGTGCTCGCCGCAGACGCCGAGCTTGAGGTCGCGCTTGGTCGCCCGGCCCCGCTCGGCGGCGACCTTCACCAGCTCGCCCACCCCGCCCCGGTCGATGGTCTCGAACGGGTTGCGCTTGAGCAGCCCCTCCTCCAGGTAGGTGCTCATCATGCGGGCCTCGATGTCGTCCCGGCTGAACCCGAACACCATCTGGGTCAGGTCGTTGGTGCCGAAGGAGAAGAAGTCGGCCTCCTCGGCCAGCTCGTCGGCCCGGAGGGCGGCCCGGGGCGTCTCCACCATGGTGCCGATGGACACGGCGATGGGCTTGCGCACCCCGGCGGTGGCGGCGGCGACCGCCTCCTCCACCCACTCCCGCGCCCGGGCCAGCTCCTCCCGGCTGACCGTGAGCGGGATCATGATCTCGACCACCGGCCTGCCCCGGGCGGCCGCCCGGGCGGCGGCGGCCTCCATGAGGGCCCGCACCTGCATGGCGTACAGCCCCGGCTTCAGCACGCCGAGGCGCACGCCCCGGGTGCCCAGCATGGGGTTGAACTCCTGCCAGTGGCGGGCGGCCGCGTAGAGGGCCTCCTCCTCCTCGCTCAGGCCCACCGTCGCCTTCTTCACGGCCAGCTCCTCGGTGGAGGGCAGGAACTCGTGCAGCGGCGGGTCGAGGAGGCGGACGGTGACGGGCAGGCCGTCCATGGCCTCGAGGATCTCCTCGAAGTCGGCCCGCTGGACGGCGAGCAGCTTCTCCAGGGCGGCCGCCTCCTCGTCGGGCGTGGAGGCCATGATCATGGCCCGCACCACCGGCAGGCGGTCGTCGCCCAGGAACATGTGCTCCGTGCGGCACAGGCCGATGCCCTCGGCGCCGAACCGGCGGGCGTTGGCGGCGTCGGGCCCGGTGTCGGCGTTGGCCCGCACGGCCATCCTGCCCTTGCGGACCTTGTCCGCCCACCCCAGGATGGTGGCGAACTCCTCGGGCGGCTCCCCCATCGACAGCTCGACCTCGCCCAGCACCACGTCGCCGCTGGTGCCGTCGATGGCGATGACGTCGCCCTCGTCCACGGTGACGGCGCCGACGGTGAACGACCTCCCCGTGATGCGCACCGACTCGGCGCCGACCACGGCCGGCTTGCCCCAGCCCCGGGCGACCACCGCGGCGTGGCTCACCAGGCCGCCCCGGGAGGTGAGGATGCCCTGGGCGGCGATCATGCCGTGGACGTCCTCGGGCGACGTCTCCGTGCGCACCAGGATCACCCGCTCCCCCCGCCCGGCGGCGGCCGCCGCGTCGTCGGCGCTGAAGTAGGCCCGGCCCACGGCGGCGCCCGGCGAGGCGGCCAGGCCCTTGGCGATGACCGTCATGTCGTGGCCCGAGAACTGCGGGTGGAGGACCTGGTCGAGGTGCTCGGCGGTGACCCGCAGGACCGCCTCCTCGTGGGTGATCCTCCACTTGCGGCCCTTGGTCATGTCGACCGCCATGCGCAGGGCGGCGCGGCCGGTGCGCTTGCCCACCCGGGTCTGGAGCATCCACAGCTTGCCCTGCTCGATGGTGAACTCGGTGTCGCACATGTCGCGGTAGTGCGCCTCGAGCCGCTCGAAGATCCCGAGCAGCTCCTTGTGGATCTTGGGGAAGCGGGCCTTCATGGCCGACAGGGGCTCGGTGTTGCGGATGCCGGCGACCACGTCCTCGCCCTGGGCGTTGACCAGGAAGTCGCCGTAGGCGCCGGCCTCGCCGGTGGCCGGGTCGCGGGTGAACCCGACGCCCGTGCCCGAGTTGTCGTCCCGGTTGCCGAACACCATGGCCTGCACGTTGACGGCGGTGCCGAGGTCGTGGGCGATGCGCTCGCGCACGCGGTAGGCGACGGCGCGCGGCCCGTTCCACGAGGCGAAGACGGCCTCGATGGCGCCCCGGAGCTGGTCGGCCGGGTCCTGGGGGAACGGCGCCCCGGTGTGGCTTCGGACGACCTCCTTCTCCTGCTCGACCAGCCTGCGCAGCGTGCCGGGCGTGATCTCGGAGTCGGCGCTCACGCCGTCGGCCTCCTTGGCCGCCTCGAGCAGCGCGTCGAACTCGTGGCCCTCGATGCCCTGGACGATCCGGCCGTACATGGCCACGAACCGGCGGTAGGAGTCGTAGGCGAAGCGCTCGTCGGTCTGGCGGGCCAGCCCCTCGACCGACTGGTCGTTCAGCCCCAGGTTCAGCACGGTGTCCATCATGCCGGGCATGGAGAACTTGGCCCCCGAGCGGACGCTGACCAGGAGCGGGTCCCGGGGGTCGCCCAGCTTCTTCCCCATCGCCTTCTGGAGCCGCTTGACGTGCTTGTCGACCTCGGCGGTCAGCCCGCCGGGCCAGCCCCCGTCCATGTACGCCCGGCAGGCGTCGGTGGTGATGGTGAAGCCGGGGGGGACCGGCAGCTCGAGCACCGAGGTCATCTCCGCCAGGTTCGCCCCCTTGCCCCCGAGGAGGTCCTTCAGGCCCATGGGGGAGGTGCGGTGCTTGTGGTCGAACGCGAAGACGAGAGCCATGCGGCGAGCCTACCGTTCGCCCTTCTCGGCCCTCCAGGGCCGGCGGGCGGCGTTGCCCGTGGGCCTACGCCAGCGACAGGCGGGCGCCGAGCTCGTCGACGAGGCGGTCGACGGGGACGCGGACCTGCTCGAGGGTGTCGCGCTCGCGGATGGTGACGGCCCGGTCCTCCAGGGTGTCGAAGTCCACCGTGACGCAGTAGGGCGTGCCGATCTCGTCCTGGCGGCGGTAGCGGCGGCCGATGGCCTGGGTCTCGTCGTAGTCGACCATCCAGTGGGGCTGGAGCAGGGAGAGCACCTCCCGGGAGGTGGGCGTGAGGGTGTCCTTCTTGGACAGGGGCAGCACGGCCACCTTGTAGGGGGCCAGCCGGTGGTCGAGGCGAAGCACGGTGCGGGTCTCGTCGTTGACCACGTCGGTGTCGTAGGCGGCCAGCAGGAACGCCATCATGGCCCGGGTGGCCCCGGCGGCCGGCTCGATCACGTGGGGGACGTAGCGCTCGCCGGTCGCCTGGTCGAAGTACTCCAGCTTCTCGCCCGAGGCGGCGGCGTGGGCCGACAGGTCGAAGTCGCCCCGGTTGGCGATGCCCTCCAGCTCTCCCCAGCCCCAGGGGTAGCGGAACTCCACGTCGGAGGTCTGCGACGAGTAGTGCGACAGCTCGTCGGCCTCGTGGGCGCGCAGCCGCAGCAGGTCGTCGGGGATGCCCAGGTCGCGGTACCAGGCCAGGCGCTCGGTGGTCCAGTAGTCGAACCACTTGGCCGCCTCGTCGGGAGGGACGAAGAACTCCAGCTCCATCTGCTCGAACTCGCGGGTCGGAACACGAAGTTGCCGGGCGTGATCTCGTTGCGGAACGACTTGCCCATCTGGGCGATGCCGAACGGCGGGCGCTTGCGGGACGTCGTCATGACGCTCGTGAAGTTGACGAACATGCCCTGGGCCGTCTCCGGCCGGAAGTAGGCGACGTTGGCCTCGTCCTCCACCGGGCCCACGAAGGTCTTGAACATCATGTTGAACGCCCGCGCCTCGGTCAGGTCGCCGGAGCCGCAGTTGGGGCACGCGCCGTCGATGAGGTCGGCCCGCCACCGCTCCTTGCAGCTCCGGCAGTCCACCAGGGGGTCGGCGAAGTTGGCCAGGTGGCCCGACGCCTCCCACACCCGGGGGCTGGAGAGGATGGCGGCGTCGATGCCGACGACGTCGTCGCGCAGCTGCACCATCGACCGCCACCACGCCTCCTTGACGTTGCGCAGCATCAGCACGCCGAGGGGCCCGTAGTCGTAGGTGGAGCGGAACCCGCCGTAGATCTCGCTGGAGGGGAACACGAAGCCCCGCCGCTTGCACAGGTTGACGACGGTCTCCATGAGCTCGGGGCCGGGTTCGGGCATACCCCCGAAGCCTACGGCCTGGCGATGACCAGCCTCCCGGGCCCCGCCGCCTCCGGCCGCCGGACCCGGCACGGGCGCTCGACCGTCGCGCCGGCGGCGTCACGCTCCAGCTCGTAGGCCCCTTCGGCGGAGATCACCAGCATGCCAGGTGGACGCGGGAGGGGCCCTGCGTGATACGTCAGTGGTCGAGGACGTGCAGCGAGCGGAGCCGGCGCTCCAGGTGGTGCTCCATCGACCGGTTGGCCAGGTGCTCCAGCTCGACCGAGGCCGGCCCCGGCGCCTCGTTGAGGGCGCCGGCCAGCTCGCCGCCCAGCACCCGGCGCAGGAGTACCAGCGCCTCGGGGCTCACCGGCACGCCCCGGCGGCAGCGCCGGCACAGCACGCCGCCCTCGGCCAGGTCG
>JBKHXC010000258.1:0-1658 GCA_046566225.1 Acidimicrobiia bacterium | reverse complement strand
CCGCCCGGTCCTACCCAGCTCGGCCTCCACAGCCGCGATGTCATCGGTCACCGCGTCGGCGATGTCCGGGCGGCGTTCCGCCACCCGAACGTTCTTCAGCACCTGGGGCAGGCGGGTCATGGCCTCGGCCGCCAGCTCGGACAGGGGCCGGCCCTGCCGCGCCACCAGGTCGAGGAGCTGGAGCCCGGTGAGGATCCCGTCGCCGGTGGTCGCCAGCTCCCGGAAGACCAGGTGGCCCGACTGCTCGCCGCCCAGCGACCAGCCGTTGGCGTCCAGCGCCTCCAGCACGTGGCGGTCGCCCACCGGCGTCTCGTGGACGGCGATCCCCGCCGCCTCCATGGCCAGGCGGAAGCCGAGGTTGGTCATCACCGTCACCACGACGGTGTCGCCCGCCAGCCGCCCCCGGCGGCGCAGGTCGACGGCGCACAGGGCGATGAGGTGGTCGCCGTCCACCACCGCCCCCGTCCCGTCCACCGCCAGGACCCGGTCGGCGTCGCCGTCGAAGGCCAGCCCCACGTCGGCCCCGTGCTCCACCACCGCGGCGCGCAGCGGGGCCAGGTCGGTGGACCCGCAGCCGTCGTTGACGTTGGTGCCGTCGGGCCGGTCGCCCAGGGCCAGCACCCTGGCCCCCGTCGCCCGCACCACGGCGGGGGCGACCACCGAGGCGGCGCCGTGCCCGCAGTCGAGCACCACGAACAGGTCCTCCAGCGTACGCCCCTCGATGGAGCGCTCGAGGTGGGCGGCGTAGGCGTCCACCGCGGCGGGGTCCGACTCCAGGGTGCCCACGGCCGCCCCCGTCGGCCGCCCCTCGGGCCGAGCGCCGGCGGCGATGCCGGCCAGCTCGGCCTCCAGGGTCGCCTCCTCGTCGTCGGTGAGCTTGCGCCCGCCGGGGGCGAACAGCTTCACCCCGTTGTCGGGGAACGGGTTGTGGGAGGCCGACACCACCGCCCCCGGGGCCCGCCAGCCGGCCGAGGCGAAGGCCACGCCCGGCGTGGGCATGACCCCCAGGTCGACGACCGCCACCCCCTCCGACGCGGCGCCGGCCGAGAAGGCGGCCTGGAGCATGGGCCCCGAGCGGCGGGTGTCGCGGCCCACCAGGAACGGCCCACCCATTACCCGGGCGGCCGCCCGCCCCAGGGCCAGCACCAGCTCGGGGGTCAGCTCGTGGTTGGCCAGCCCCCGCACGCCGTCGGTGCCGAACTCGAGCGGCACGGGGCGGTCAGCGCTTGGAGTACTGCGGCGCCTTGCGGGCCTTCTTCAGCCCGTACTTCTTGCTCTCCTTCTCCCGGGCGTCGCGGGTGAGGAAGCCGGCCTTCTTGAGCGACGGGCGCTGCTCGGGGTCGAGGTCGGCCAGCGCCCGGGCGATGCCGAGGCGGAGGGCGCCGGCCTGGCCCGACACCCCGCCGCCGTCGATGGTGGCGTCCACGTCGTAGACGTCGGCGGTGTTGGTGACCCGCAGCGGCTCGGTGGCCAGGGTGACCTGGGTGGCCGACGGGAAGTACTGCTCGACCGGCCGCCGGTTGATGGTGACCGCCCCCGAGCCGGCGCGGACCCGGACCCGGGCGACGGCCCGCTTGCGGCGGCCGGTGGACTGGATGAGGGGCTTGGGCATCGGGTCTTCCTAGCTCTCGCCGGCGGCGACGCGGCGGGCCGAGGCG
>JBKHXC010000257.1:0-5429 GCA_046566225.1 Acidimicrobiia bacterium | reverse complement strand
GTGATCGCCTACAAGATCGCCGCCCACGCCGCCGACCTGGCCAAGGGCCACCCGGGGGCGCAGGCCTGGGACGACGCCCTGTCCAAGGCCCGCTTCGAGTTCCGGTGGCAGGACCAGTTCGACCTGGCCCTCGACCCCGCCACGGCCCGGGCCTACCACGACGAGACGCTCCCCGCCCAGCCGGCCAAGACCGCCCACTTCTGCTCCATGTGCGGGCCCAAGTTCTGCTCCATGCGGATCAGCCAGGACGTGCGCGACTACGCCGCCGCCCGGGGCGTCGACGAGGCCGCCGCCCTGGAGCTGGGCATGAAGGAGAAGGCCGTGGAGTTCGTGGCCCGCGGCGCCTCCGTCTACGGGGCGCAGTAGCAGAACGGGGACCGGCTAGGCCGGGTCGGGCTCCTGGTCGCGGATCTTGGCCACCGCGGCGTTGAGCTCGTCGGCCTCCAGGATGTCGGCCATCACGCCGATCTGGTCGTCCCACACCTCGGGCGGCACGTCGTTGCGGATGTCCTCGTCGAGGACGTGGTACACGTCGAGGCCCAACTGGACCCCTGCCAGTGCACCTGCATATGCGGGATCACCGAGGCGGACCGTCTCCGCCGAGATCTCCGCCGCCTCCGGGTCGGGGGCGCCGAGGATCACGACGACGTTGTCCTTACCGTGGGTCTCCGCCAGCCGGAGGATCGCCTCCTGGCTCTGCAGGTCCATGGCGCCGGACGCCGTTCAGACGAAGCACTCCGTGGCGGTGAACACCACCTGGGCGCCGGCGGCCTCGACGACCTTGGCGATGGCGGGGCCGGATATCCCGTCCCGCTCGCCCAGGGCGACCACCTTCTTCCCGTTCAGGACTCCCAACGTCACTCCTTCCCTGCGCCGGCGGTGGCGCTCAGCGTCTCGTCCAGCCAGGCCCGGATCCTGGCCTCGTTGAGGTCGGCGCCGTTGATGCGCGCCACCTCCGTCCCGTCCCGGAAGAGCAGGAACGCGGGAAGGCCCATGACCCGCATCTCGATGCAGAGGCGACGGGCCTTGGGCGCCTCCAGCTTCACCGTCTTGAAGTCGCCCCGACGCTCCTCGGCCAGCCGCTCGACGAACGGCATCAGGCTCATGCACGGCTTGCAGTCCGTGCCCCACACGTCGACGAGCGTGGTCCCCTGCGCCACCAGGTCGCGGAACGTCTCCCTGGTGGCCTCCGTGATCGCACCGGCCATGTCAGCCTCCTTTCCCGTTGCGCTCCAGCAGCACGCTCATCCCGTCCGAGAGCTGCGACATGCGGCCGAGGAACAGGCTGCCCTTGGCCAGCAGCAGAACCCGCTCCGCCTCACCGCCGGTGAGCCGCTCGACGGCGTGCGGGAGGTAGCACAGCGAGGATGCCAGATGCCCCTGCGTCGGTGCGAACCCGGGCATGCCCCGCTCCTCGACGAAGCCGGCGATGTCGGCCCGCTCGATCTCGCCCTTCTGGGCGGCCACGGCGGCGATGGTCTTGTAGTTGCGGGCGGGGACGTCGCCCGTTCCCTGCGGCTCGGTGATCTCGGGGTTGTGCAGCTCGGTGGCGTAGTCGTCCACCGACGTCATGGGGATGCCGTTGCGCTTCAGGGGCTCGACGGCGAGGGCCTCCATGATCGCCGGGTTGGACCCGCCGGCGGTGACGCGGTGGCGCCCGACCACGTCGAGGCGGACCCGGGGCGACACCCCGTCGTCGGCCTGCACGAGGGCGGCGGCGCCGCCCAGCACGTCCTCCAGGACGGGCAGCTCGTGGCGCAGGTGGCCCTGGAACTTCATGCCCAGCTTGGCCATCGACCCGCCGGCGATGATCGCCACCCGGTCGAACACGCCGGCGCTGACCAGGGCGGCGGCGGTGACCAGCGCCGGGGCCGGTGCGGCGCAGAAGTTCTTCACGTCCATGCCCGACGCCTCGGACAGGCCGGCGACCTCGGCCACCGCCTTGGCCATGTTGCCGCCACCCCGCTGGTAGCGGTCGCCGACCGCCTCCTCGCCGCAGCCGATGACGTAGTCGACCGACGCCGGGTCGACGCCGTTGGCCTCCAGCAGGTGGAGCAGGGCCAGGGTGGCGGTGGCCTTGGACGCCAGGTTGTCGAGCAGGACGGTGGCGGTGAGCGACTCGTCCTCCTCGTGGGCGCACGGGACGGCGCCGCCGACGCGGGTGGCGCCCAGGTGGAGCCGGCGGCTGCCCGGGCGGGAGGCGACCCGGTCGACGTCGCCGCGGGCCTTGTCGACCCGGTCGAGCTCGAGGTGCTTGGCCAGCGGGTGGGCGGCCAGAGCGGCCGCCGCCCGGTCGGCCACGTCGGGGGCGAGGGTGACGAGGTCGAAGCGGTCGACGCAGGCCAGCAGCCCGAGGAACTCGACGTCGGGCATGATCTCGCCGCCCCTGGGCCCGAACCGGGAGGCGCCGTCGGGCGC
The DNA here is from genome assembly GCA_046566225.1 of Acidimicrobiia bacterium. Classification (GTDB taxonomy): domain Bacteria; phylum Actinomycetota; class Acidimicrobiia; order Acidimicrobiales; genus DATLFN01. Next base: position 3,011 of record JBKHXC010000257.1, on the reverse strand, counting down.
GGGCGCGCCGGTCCACGGGCGCTCGGGCATGTGGCGGGGGTGGAGGGCGCCGATGTAGGCCTGGTGCGGCGCGTACGCCACCGCGTCGTCGAAGCCGCGGAGGGCGGCGAGGAACGCCTTCTCGGTCTCCTTGCTCCTCGGCAGCTCCCGCTGCGGCTTGGAGCCGTGGCGGGCCAGGCCGGGGACGTGGGCCAGGACCTGGGTGGCGGCGCTGACGACCGGCCGGCGCTCAGTCACGGGCGGCGGCCTCCATCTCGACGGGGAACAGCGTCGGCCTGGTCACCGCGGTGGAGACCGCCTCCAGGCCCCGCTCCACCAGCCGGCGCCGCCACGCCCGCTCCGCCTCGGCGTCGACCGACGGGTCGCCGGTCGGGTAGGGGATGCCCTTGGTCGGCACGATGCGCGGCGCGCCCACCCGCTCGGCGATCGACGTGAGGTTGCACAGCAGGGCGGTGGGGATGCCGGAGCGCTCCAACTCCTTCGCAAGCGTTGACCCGCAACGCGTCCCGGTCCCTCACGTGGCGGTCAGGAGGGCGGCCTGGACCCCCTGCCTGCGGAGGTCGGCCGCCCACTCCACGCCGAAGCGGCGGGCGTTGGCGACCGACGTGCCGTTGCCGGCGGTGACGAGGTACTCGCCGTGGAGCCGGCCGATGCGCCCCTCCTTCTCCAGCTGGCGGGCGGCGTCGAGGGGGACGATGCGGTGCGGGTCCTCGTTGGCCCACACCGTCGAGAACCCGCCGTGGACGGAGCGGAACTCCCCCGGGCGGAGCTTGGACTTCCCGTCGAGGGAGTAGCGCAGCCACCTGGTGGCGCGCGCCGACTCGAGGTTGTCGGGGGTGGCGTCGGGCACCAGGGCGCCCTCGGTGACGAGGGCGACGACGGCCTGCGAAAGGTCCTCGACGGGGGCGGCGGGGCTGACCTGGTCGAAGCGGGGGAGGGGGACCTCGGTGGCGTCCCGGTCGCCGCCCAGGCGGGCCAGGAGCAGGTCGACGGCCCGCTCGGCGCCGGTGCGGTCGGCCAACTGGTTGCGGCGGGGGATCTTGCCCACCCGGCCGTCGTCGGGGGTGAGGGGCTCGCCGGCGGCCGCCTTGCGCACGGCGGTGGCCAGGGCCTCCAGGGTGGGGCCCATGTGGCGGGCCACCTGGCCGCTGGCGACCACCGGGGCGGCGCCCGCCTCGTCGAGGCCCGGGTTGTCGGGGTGCATGCACGCCACCACCGTCATGCCGTCGCGCTGGGCGGCGGCCGCCACCCGGGCGCAGGCCAGGCCGTAGCGGCCGCTGGTGAAGGCGGGGCCGGCGACGACCACGTCGGGCCGGGCGGCCCTGACCAGGGCCATGATCTCGTCGATCACCTCGGGGCCGCCGGCGTGGTCGTCGCCGCACCACACGGTGGTGACGACCTCGAACCCGTCGCCCAGCAGCTGGGCCAGCTTGCGGCCGGGGCCGACCGGCCCGTCGTGGGACGACGGCGGCGTCGACGCCGAGTCCTCCCCGCCCTGGCCGGCGAAGAACTGGTTGATGTAGTGGACGATGCGGGTGGTCATGGCGATTCCTTGCACGTCAGGCGCCCCCAGCCCAGAGGGCTCAGGGCGCAGTACACAACGGCCGTCGGCACCTCCACCTCGGCGGTGGCGGGCCGGCCGGCGACGTCGAGCGTGTCGCCCCCCAGCGCCGTCTCCACGCCGGGCAGCTCGAGCCGCTCGTCGTAGTTGCCGGTGCTCACCATGGCGGTCGCCCTGGTCGGCGGCACGACGATCGACGGGCCCGTGCCGTCGGGTCCGGCCATCTCGGCGAACAGGGCCACGGTGGGGATGCCGGCGTCCTCCAGCGCGTCCATCTTGAGGGCCATGTCGGCATCGGCGTTGCCGCCGCCCTCCTTGGTGACGATCACGGCGTCGAAGCCGGCCACCCGGCACAGGCGGGCGGCCGCCGCGCTGACCAGCTCCTTGCTCGTGGCGTCCACCGGCTCGGGGGACAGCACCACCCCGGCGCACACCAGGTCGACGCCGTGGCGGGCCCGCAGGGCCCCGACCACGGGGTGGTTCTGGAACGCCCACGTCGGGTTCTTGAGGCTGGGGTGGCCGAGCTGGGCGCTCACCACCGCCCCGTCGTCGAGGTCGTTGGGGTCCACCAGGGTGGGCAGGCCGGCGGGCAGGAAGCTCCGGCCGTACACGAACACCTCCTTGAACCGGCCCTGGGTCTGGAGGTTGGTGAGGGCGGCGACCCGGGGCAGGTCGGGGTGGCCGCGCCGGCCGGGGACGGCGGGGAGGTGCTCGACGTCGTCGGGCTCGGCGCCCAGCGCCGCCTCCGCCAGCCGGGCGGCCAGGGCGAGCGACCCCCGGCGGAGGGCGTCGTAGACCTCCTCCCACGGGGCGTCGGCGGGCGTGAACTCCACGACCAGGTTGTGGGTGGACCCGAGGGGCGACAGGCCGGCGGCCGGCCCCGACATGTCGACCATGGCCTCCTGGGCCCGGGGCAGGTAGCCGGCCGTCACCACGGCGGCGCCCCGCAGCACCGTGGTGGTGCCCCGGCCCTGGGGCAGGGCGGGGGCCAGGAAGCCGGGGAAGATGCCCCCGCCGCCGGGGCCCTTGGTGCGGGGCTCCACCGCGTCGAGCACCTTGACCAGGCGGGTCGAGTCGCCCGGGGACGCCCACGACAGGCGCACGCCGGCCAGCGCCGGGTCGGCCATCACGGCCCGGGCCTCGGCCTGCGACACGGTGAGGACGCCGTCCTCGAACCGGGTCTCGTCCCCGAACCCCACCTCGCGCACGAGGTGGCCGAGGAGGTCCAGGCCGTCCTCGTCGGGTGGCTGCCGGTCGTCCGCCATCCTCCACTTTCTACCCGTGGACGAAGGTCGGGGCCCAACCTGCCGATGTCTCCAGGGACGGAACCGGAGGCGACAGCGTTGGGACGACGACGGGCACGGTGGTGGCGGGTCGCCGCAGGCGCGGCCCTGGTGGCGGCCACGGCGCCGGCGGGGCCGGCGGTGGCGGCCACCCTGGCCCGCCCCGC
>JBKHXC010000256.1:0-3717 GCA_046566225.1 Acidimicrobiia bacterium | reverse complement strand
GACATGGCCTCCCGGAACGACTTGGGGTCGATCTCCTTGTCCGGCCACACCGCGGCCCGCAGGCGCTCGCCGCCCACCGGGCCGTCGTGGGTGGCCAGGTAGGCGACGATCTCCTCGTACTTGCGCCGCAGCCCCACCGCCTTGGCCCAGCCCGACACCTCCACCGAGCCGAGGACCCCCACCCACAGCTGGTGGTCCTCCCGCCGAGCGATGCGCTCAGGCACCGGGACGGGCTCGGCGAGGTCGGCGGCCGGGGCCACGTCCTCGTCCCGGGCGGCCGCCTCCAGCAGGCCGGCCGCCGCCTCGATGACGGCGGGGTCGAGGGCACCCAGATCGACCTTGGGGGGAGCACCGGCGGCGTGCACCACCAGCTCGAGGGGCTCGAGGCGGGCACGGCCGCCGTCGACGATGACCAGGCGCCATCGGGCCCCCGACACCGGGCCGGGGGCGACCAGGGCCACGCCGGCCCCGACGCAAGTCGCGGCGGCCAGGGCGTCCACGTCGGCGGCCGCGGTGCCCGCCCTGGCCACCACCACCGTGGGGAACCACGCCTCGCCGCCCGGGTCCAGTCGGGCAGCCAGGGTCGTTCGCTCGGCGCCCACCGCCTCCGCCGTGGACGAGGCGATGGCCGCAACCTCGGCCGCCAGAGCGGCAGGGTCGCCGGCCAGCTCGACGCCCTCCAGGGCGGCCAGGCGGGGCTCGGGGTCGAGCAGGCGGACGTCGACGCCCTCGGCCCACGGCGCGCTGGCCAGCTCGAGGGCCACGCCGGCCAGGAAGGCCTGCACTCGGTCGGGCGCGCCCTCGACGGACAGGACGCCGAGGGCCTCCAGGTCGACCAGCAGCGGCCCCTCGGGCGACGCCCCGATGCTCACCAGCGCCGGGGTGAGCGCCGGGTGCTTCTCGGCCTCGCTGCGCAGTCCGGCCAGGTCGAGGTCGGGATCCAGGCGCCACACCGCCCCGTCGTCCACCACCGAGAAGCCCGGCGGCGCCACGTCGCACGGCTCGGCCAGGAGCACCTCGAGGCCGAGCTCGCCCGCCCGCACGCAGGTGATGGCGGGGGCGGGCAGGGCGGCATCAGCCAGTCCGGCGGTGAGCACCCGCACGGCGGCGTCGACCCACTCGGCCGCCTCGTCGGCGGCGATCGCCCGGGCCCTGCGCTCCAGCTCCTCGGCGCCCGGCTCGGGGCGCACTATGTCCCGCCCCGGCCGGGCCCGGGCCACCTGTGACCGCCGTCGCCGGTTGAGGCGCAGCACCAGCCCGCCGGCCGCAAACACCGGCAGGCCGAGAGCAAGGGCCTGGGCCACGAGCATGGCGCCCCGCCCCAGGCGGATGGGCCCGCCCGACCCCTCGGCGCTCCCGCCTCGGTCGGTGGTTCGCGGCTCCCGGCGGCCGGGCGCCGGCGGCGTCGGTGCGCTGCGCTCGGCGGCGGCCACCGTGGTGGGCGTGGCGACCGGTGCCGCCGCACGCCCCGTCAGTGCCGCCTCGGGCAGCGGTGTCGGGGCCGCCGGCTCGGCCAACACCGGCGGTGCCGCCGGCTCGGTCGGCGGGACAACGTCGAGGCCGGTGGCGTCCGGGGGGAGGCGCAGCTGCATGCCGGGGTAGACCCAGTGGCGGGGGTCGTCGGCCAGGCGCCGGCCGCCGGGCTGGCGCACGTCGGCGTTGAGGGCCACCAGCTCCCGCCACCGGAACGGGTCGCCCAGGTAGCGCTCGGCGATGGTCCACAGGCAGTCCTGGCGCTCGGCCCAGGTGTGCACCACATACGACGGCGACGCCTCCACTACCGCCTGGACCGGGTCGGCCACGGGCGGGGCCGGCGTCTCGGGCGTGGCGTGCTCGAACACCCGGGCGGCGCTCAGCACCGCCGGAAGGGCGGGCGCGGCGGCCACCGCCGGGGCCATGTGGGCGGCCAGCACCAGGCCCCCCACCAGCCAGGCGGCCAGCCGGGCGCTCATCCCGGCGCCGGCGGGAACGGGCGGGGGCTCGTCGCCGGCCAGGCGCAGGCGACGGGCCTCGGCCACCACGTGGCGCATGACCTGCGCCCACAGGGCCCAGCCCACCAGGGCGAGCACGCCCAGCACGAAGCGCCCGCCCGGCCGCCACCCGTCGCCCAGGGCGCCAGCCACCTCGCCCGGGGTGGGCAGCCCCCGGGGCAGCGGCCAGCCCACCGCCGCCATCAGCACGGCGGGCACGCCGGCCACCAGGGCGGCCAGCCCGAGGATCGACGTGGTCCGCCGCAGCGTCGGGGTCACCGGTCGTCGCCTCCCTCCACGTCCCGCACGGCCCGGGCCCGGCCGTGGCCGGACACGGTCACGTGGTCGATGCCGACCAGGCGCAGCAGGGACAGGGGCTGGTCGAAGCTCACCTCGACGGCCACCTGGTCGCCCTCCACCACCACCGCCCCGGGATGGCCGGCGGCGGCCAGGTAGCCGTGGGCGGCGGCGGCCGCCGCCTCGGGGTCGAGGACCACCGCGTCGCCACCCCGGTAGGGGGAGGGGGCCAGGGCCTGGGCGCCGGCCCGGGCCGCCTCCTGGGCGTCGTCGAAGGCCCGACGGCGGGCGGCCAGCACCTCGCCCCCGTCCACCACCAGGCCGGCCAGCACCAACAGGGCGCCGGCCACCAGGGCCACGAACAGGGTGATCTGGCCCCGCTCGCTCATCGCGTCCCCCGGTAGGCGTCCACCGCCGCCTGGCCGGCGGCGGACAGGACCCGGCTGCCCCGCACCCACGGCCCGGCCAGGTCGTCCAGGGCCACCCGGCAGGCCAGCTCCACCCGCACCCACCCGCCGGGGCCGAACGACGCGGTTTCCACGTCGAGGTCCAGTTCGGCGCAGGTGAGGTCGTGGCGGCCCAGGGCGTCGGTGGCGGCAGCCCGGGCGGCGATCGCCGCCTCCTCGGCGCTGCGGGCCAGGGATCCGGCGCGGGCCGCGTCGCGGGCGACGGCGTCGACGTCCTGGCGGGCCAGGCCCAGCCGGCCCAGGCCCACCACCACGTACACCAGCACCACGAACAGCGGCGCCAGCAGCACCAGCTCGAGCACGGCCATGCCGCCCTGGCCCCGCCTCATCCGCCGCCCTCGAAGGCCTCGACCGGCCCGGTGGCCACCGCCTCCAGGCCCAGGGGGACCACGGGGACCAGGCGGGGGGCGCGGCCGTGCACCTTGGCGATGGCCCGGCCGGCGGCGGCGTCGCGGCGCACGGTGACCACCGCGTCGAGCACCAGCCCGGGGGCGGCGTCGGCCAGCAGGGCCTGGCCCCGGTCCCGCGCCTCCTCCTCACTGCCGTCGGCCAGCTGGGCGGCCCGCAGAGCGTCGGCGGCCGCCGCGGTGGCCAGGTTGGCGGCGTGGTAGTAGACGACGAACTGCGCCACGGCGGAGACGAGCAGGATCACCGCCGGCAGCACCGCCACGGCGGCCAGGGTGGCCACCCCGGCCTCGTCGGCCGGCCCTCGCCGGGCCGAGCGGACCATGGCCGTTTAGGACGTGGCCCGGCCGGTGGGGATGTTCCCGATGGCGTCGCCCAACAGCCGGTTGATCACCACCAGGGTGCCGATGGCCATGGTGCCCAAGCCGGCGATCCACAGCACCGCCTCCAAGGTGGAGATCCCCCGGTGGTCGCCGGCGGCCGCCCGCAGGCGGGCCCGCAGGTAGCTCCAGGACAGGTACAGGGCATCCAGCTCGCTCATGGTCAGCTCCTTTGCTCGTGGCGGGAACGGGTCGGGT
>JBKHXC010000255.1:0-1626 GCA_046566225.1 Acidimicrobiia bacterium | reverse complement strand
GCGGTGGCCGCCGCCCCCGACTGGTCGGGCGGCACGCGCCTCGGCGAGGCGCTGGCCGCCTTCAACGACCACTACGGCCGGCGCGGCGTCGCCCGGGGCGCCGTGGTGGTCATCGTGTCCGACGGGTGGGACTGCGGCGACCCGGCGGTGGTCGGCGAGCAGATGGCGCGCCTGAACCGCCTGGCCCACCGCATCGTGTGGGTGAACCCGCGGGTGGCGGCGCCCGGCTTCGAACCGCTGGTGGGTGGCATGGCGGCCGCCCTGCCCCACGTCGACGCCCTGGTGAGCGGTCATTCGCTCGACGCCATCCGGGCGCTGGTCGACGCCCTGGGCGACGACGAGCACGCCCCGGGGAGGGCGGCATGAACGAGGACGCGGCCGTGGCGGAAGCGTCGCCGGGCGAGGGCCGGCAGGCGCACGGGCACGGGGATGCCGCGGCCGTGGCGAACGACGACCTGGCCGTGGCGGAGGCCGCCGGCGGGGCTCGTCAGGCCCAGGTGGAGGCGCGCGCGGTGGCGAACGACGACCTGGCCGTGGCGGAGGCCGCCCTGCGCGGGGCTCGTCAGGCGCACGTGAAGGCCACCGTGGTGGCCACCGCGGGCACGGTGTCGTCCCGCCCGGGCGACAAGGCGCTGGTCACCGCCGACGGCCGGCTCCGGGGATGGGTGGGCGGTTCCTGCACCGAGCCGGCAGTGGTGCGGGCGGCGCGCCAGGTGCTGTCGGACGGACCGCCCGTCCTGCTCCACCTCGGCCCGCCGGGCGGCCTTCCCGAGCCGGCCGAGGGCCTGGCCGTGGCGCCGGTGAGCTGCGCCAGCCAGGGCACCATCCAGGTGTTCCTGGAGCCGTGGTCGCCGCCTCCCCGGGTGGTGGCGGTGGGCCGGGCGCCCCTGGTGCGGGCCCTGGTCACGATGGCGACGGCCGTGGGCTGGGAGGCGGTCGTGGTCGAGCGGGAGGCCCTGGACCCGGCCGAGGCGGCGTCGTTCGGCGTGCCCGTCGTGCCCGCCCTCGACCTGGCCGAGGCGGGCGTCGGACCCGACACCTACGTGCTGGTGGCGACCATGGGCCGGTACGACGAGGACGCGGTCGAGGCGGCGCTCGCCACCGGCGCCCGGTGGGTCGCCATGGTCGGGTCGTCGAGGCGGGCGGCCACCGTGGTGGACGCCCTGCGCGCCTCGGGCGTGCCCGAGGACCGGCTGGCACGCCTCCAGTCGCCCGCCGGCGTCGACCTGGGCGACCTCCCCCACGTGGAGATCGCCGTGTCGGTCCTGGCGGCGATGGTGGCCCACAAGGCGTCGGCCTGGACGGCGCCCGCACCGGTCGCCGCCGCGGAGGTGCCGGGCGAGCCGGGGTCGGAGGCGCTCGACCCGGTGTGCGGCATGACGGTCCAGGTGGAGGGCGCCACGCCCAGCGCCGAGCACGCGGGCACGACGTTCTGGTTCTGCTGCGCCGGTTGCCGGCGCCGCTTCGAGCGGGACCCCGACCGGTACCTGGTCGCGACATGAGGGAGCTGGACGACGTCCTGGAGACGCTGGAGGCGACCGGCGGGCGGGGCGTGGCGGTGGCGACCGTCGTCGCCGCCCGCGGCTCGACCTACCGCCGGGAGGGCGCCCGCCTCGTCGTGTCGGC
>JBKHXC010000254.1:0-1511 GCA_046566225.1 Acidimicrobiia bacterium | reverse complement strand
GGACGGGCGGCGCCGGCCGTGGCGGGGGCCGGCGGGCGGGCACCCGTCGTCGCGGGAGCCCGGGGGGCGGGGCGAGGGCCCGGCCTCGAGCGCCGAGGTGGCCGCCGCCAGCGCCGCCCGGCGGCGGTCGGCCGCCATGGGCACGACCGGCACCGTGGCCAGCAGGGCGACGGGCGACAGGGCGCGGCCCCGGGTGCCCTCGCACGTCCGGCAGCCATCGACGTGGCGGGCGACCTTCTTGCGGACGACGAGGGAGAAGCGGCCGTCCCACCCGGCCAGCAGGCGGGCCAGCTCGGCGCAGTCCCTGCGGCCCAGGCGGGCGACGAGGAAGGCGCCGAGGGATCGCTCCACCCGCTGGCGGGCCCGGTGGGCGAGCACGTGGGCGTGGGAGTGGGTCACGCCCAGGGCGTCGGCCAGCTCGGCGCCGTCGAGGCCCTGGCGGACGGTGAGCTCGAGCACCAGGCGGTCGCGGTCGTCGAGGGCGGCGGCGGCGTCCCACACCAGGGTGGCCAGCTCCGCCTGCTCGACGGCGGAGACGGGCGACGCCGGGCCGCCCCCGGCGCCGCCACCGGCGTCGGCCAGGGTGGTCACGTCGGCATCCGGCGCGTCGCGGCCGCGGCGGCGCAGCCGGGCCAGGGCGGTGGTGCGGGCGATGGCGAACAGCCACGGCCGCAGCTTGGACGGGTCCCGCAGGTGGGCCAGCTGCTCGGCGGCGCGGACGAAGGTGTCCTGGGTGGCGTCGGCGGCGTCGGCCGAGCTGCGGAGGAAGGAGAACGAGAAGCCGTGGACCCGGTCGACGTAGCGCTCGTAGATGGCGCCGAAGGCGGCTCGGTCCCCGCCCACGGCGGCGGCCACCAGCTCGGCGTCGCTGCGGCCGTCGTCGGTCCCCATGGCCCTTCGCACGGTACCGATCTCACCGTCGGCCGTCGTGGCGCGTGCCCATGCCCCGGTAGACGCGCCGGCCGCCCGATCCTGACAGGCAACCGGCGGGAGCTTCGCCCGGCCGGGCTGTAAGGCCGGGCCGCCCCCACTTTCCCCCTCCTGGCCGGGCACGGCGCCCGGCGGCCACGAGGGAGGCGGCGACATGACGACCAGCAGCAGGAGCACGACCGGGAGGAGCACCACGAGGAGCGCCGGAGCGGCGCGGCGCCGCCGGCTCCGGCGCGCCCCGGCGGGGCGGGGGCAGCCTTCTCCCCCCGGAGGTGTAAGGACCGGCCGGCCGCCGCGCTCGTCCCGGTGCACACCGACCGGGAAGGGGACGGCGATGACCACCGACACGACCACCACCAACACCACCGGGGCCGACGACGACGGAGCCGGGCGCGGCGAGGCGACGGGGGTGGACGGCCGCCGCCGGCCCGCCGGGCGCCGGCGCCGCCGGCTGGCCGCACTGGTCATCGGGCTGGCCGTGGTGGCCACCGCCGGCGCCGCGGTGGCCACCTCCGGGCCCCCGGAGACGGTCCCGGGCGCCAGCGGGAAGGCCACGGCGGGCGCCGAGCCCGGCGACGAGG
>JBKHXC010000253.1:0-16676 GCA_046566225.1 Acidimicrobiia bacterium | reverse complement strand
CCACCACCACGAACGCCGAGGCGACCACGGCGATGCCGGCTGCCCTGAGCGGGCCTCGTAGGGGCGCCGGCCGGGAGACCGACACGACGGCCCTCGCCAGGTCCTGCTTCAACGACACCGCCGTGCCGGCCCGGGTGTCCGCCCACACGGCGAGCACCCGGTGCCCGGTGGAGACGAGGGCCAGCCGGCTCCCGAGGTCGGCGAGGTCGCGGTCGGCGCCGAAGCCGATCCTGGAGTCGAAGGCGACGGAGGAGAGCCGGACCGACGAGCCGAAGCTCCGCCCCCGGTCGAACGAGGACTGGAGCGACACGTGGTTGCGGACGTCGTCGCCGTCCGCCCGCCGGTCGTAGTAGGCCACGTCGATGCGCTCGTCCGGCGCCACGGCGACGGCCGGGAGGTACTGCGACGTGCCGTCGCCCCGAGGCGTGTCGTTCACCCGCCGCGGGGGCGAGAACGTGGCCCCTTCGTCGGCCGACGCCCACAGCCACACGTCGGGATCCCCCAGGCGGGCATCGGAGAAGGCGACGAAGACCCGCCTTCCCGACCCGTCGTGGGCGACGGCCGGGAAGGGGGGGAGGAACGCCACGAAGCGGGCGGCGGGGACGAGCCCGGCATCGACCACCGTCTCCTCCCAGGTCTCTCCAGCGTCGTCCGACCGGGCGAGCACGAGGGCCCACGGCCCCGGGTGGGGCTCGCCGCCCCGCCCGCCGTGGGCGCCGTTGTAGTCGAGCCGGTCCTCGCCGAGGTCGAGGTAGGCCACGTACAGCCGCCTTCCCGACGCGGCGGCGGGCGACGGGGCGACGGCGCGCCGCCGCGAGGGCCCGGTGATCCGGGCTGGTGCGCCCCAGGTCCGGCCACCGTCGTCGGAGCGGGCCACGAGGATGGGGTTCCCCGGCCCGGCGAAGCCGAGGTTGACGACATCGGCCGCCTGCACCCACGACAGGTACAGCCTCCCGGCCACGTCACGGTCGGCGGCCAGGCGGGGCTGGAAGGCCAGCGGCCCGACGGCGCGGGCCGGCTCCGAGTACGTCCGGCCCCCGTCGGTCGACGAGGTGACCCACACCGCGTTGGGCCGGTTGCCCTGCCCGATCAGCGTGCTGAACGACACGTGCAGGGTCCCGTCGGGGCCGAAGGCGGCGTCGGGGACGTAGCACCTCGGTGGCGCCTCCTCGCCGGCGGGGAACGGCAGTTCCGCCTCCGCCCACGTCGCGCCCGCGTCGTAGGAGACGTGGACGGCGCAGGAGAAGCGGGGGGAGTCGACCCGGCTCGCCACGACCAGGTTGGCCGGGCGGCGGGGGTTGCGGGCCAGCGCCGGCGAGTTGTGCGCCGCGATGTCGGCCGGGCTCCCCGCGCCCGCATTGATCGCGGCGTCGGTGCCGACCGTCTCCGCGCCGCCGGCGGGCAGTGACCGGGCGGTGACGATCAGCCCCGTGCCGACCACCGCCAGCCCGGCGCCGAGCAGGCCCAGCGGTGCCCGGGCCCGGCGGACCGCCGGCGGGTGGGGAGGGGCGGGCGGGCCGGCGCGGCGGAGCCGGGGGGGACCGGTCACGGCTGCGTGGGCCCGGCCGTGGGCGCCGCCGCCTCGGAGCCGTCCGGGGCCCCGCCTCGGGAGAGCTCGGCGACGTCGTCGGCCGAGATGGTCTCGCGCTCCACCAGCGCCCGGGCGACGCGGTCCAGCGCGTCCCGGGACGTGGACAGCACCGACCGGGCGCGGGCGTAGGCGTGGTCGATGAGCCGGCCGACGTCGTCGTCCACCAGCCTGGCGGTCGCCGGCGAGGGCGTCAGGGCCCCCGTGCCGCCGGGCCCAGCCGGCAGGACGCGCTGGCTCAACGCCTCCCCCATGCCCAGCTCGCACACCATGCGCCGGGCCAGGGCGTCCGCCTGGGCCAGGTCGTCGGCCGCCCCTGACACGGGTTCGCCGAACACCAGCTCCTCGGCGGCCCGTCCGGCCAGGAACCCGGCCAGCCGGTCGACCAGCGAGGAGCGGCCGTAGAGGGCCCGCTCCGTGCCGCCGGCGCTCCACGTCACGCCGGCGGCGTGGCCACGGGCGACGATCGACACCTTGCGGGGCGTGGTGGCGCCCGGGAGGGCCAGGCCCACCAAGGCGTGGCCCGCCTCGTGGTAGGCCACCACCCGGCGGTCCGCCTCCGTGAGCCGGCGGGCCGGGGCCACGCCGACCGCCACTCGCTCGACCGCCTCCTCGACCACCTCCATCGACACGGCCGGCAGTCCCCGGCGGGTGGCGAGCAGTGCCGCCTCGTTCATGACGTTGGCGAGGTCGGCACCGGACAGGCCCTGGGTCATGCGGGCCAGGGCGTCGAGGTCGACGCCGGGGCCCAGCCGCTTGCCCCGCGCGTGCACGCCCAGGATCGCCCGCCGGGCCCCCAGGGCGGGGAGGGCGACGGTGACGGTGCGATCGAACCGTCCCGGGCGGACCAGCGCCGGATCGAGGATCTCGGGGCGGTTGGAGGCGGCGACGACGATGACGCCCGACCGGGCGTCGAAGCCGTCGAGCTCGACGAGGATCTGGTTGAGGGTCTGCTCGCGCTCGCGGTGGCCCTCGGTCGACGCCCCCCGGCGGGCCCCCACGGCGTCGATCTCGTCGAGGAACACGATGGCCGGGGCGACCGCCCGCGCCTCGGCGAACAGGTCCCGGACCCTGGCCGCCCCCTCGCCCACGAACACCTCGACGAACTCGGTCGCCGCCACCGAGAAGAACGCGGCGTTGGACTCCGTCGCCACGGCCCGGGCCAGCAGCGTCTTGCCGCACCCGGGCGGCCCCACCAGCAGGAAGCCCCGGGGCGGGCGGGCGCCCATGGCCACGAACCGGTCGGGGTCGGCCAGGTACTCCTTGACCTCGGTCAGCTCGGCGAGGGCCTCCTCGACGCCTGCGACGTCGGCGAAGGTGACCCGGTCGGACGGCGCCGAGGTGGGACCGAAGCCGCGGGCCCGCATCGACAGCCGGCGCTGCCGGTCGGGCGCGTCCAGGATGCGGCGCAGCGCCTCGTCGAGGGCGGCCTGGGTGATCGTCGCCCGCTCGGCGCGAGCGGCCAGGAGGGCGCCCTCGTTCATCACGTTGGCCAGGTCGGCGCCGCTCAGCCCCACCGCTCGGCGGGCCAGCGACCGCAGGTCGACGCCGGGGTCGAGTGGCTTGGACCGGGCGTGTACGGAGAGGATCGCCGTACGGGCCGCCTCGTCGGGCCGCTCGAGCCCGATGGTGCGGTCGAAGCGGCCCGGCCGCAGGAGGGCGGGGTCGAGGACGTCCGGGCGGTTCGTCGCCCCGATGACGCTGACGCCATCGGTCGAGGCGAAGCCGTCCATCTCGGCGAGGATCTGGTTGAGGGCGTGCTCCTGCTCCCCGGACTCGCCGGCCCGGCCGGCCCCGCCCCGCCGGCGCCCCACCGAGTCCAGCTCGTCGATGAAGACGATCGCCGGGGCGTTGTCGCGCGCCTCCCTGAACAGCTCTCGCACCCGCGCCGCTCCGACGCCGACGTACAGCTCCACGAAGTCGGAGCCGGAGATCGAGTAGAAGGCGGCGTTGGCCTCGCCGGCCACGGCCCGGGCCAGCAGCGTCTTCCCGCACCCGGGCGGGCCAAAGAGCAGGATGCCCTTTGGCACCGCCGCCCCCACGGCTGCGAACCGCTGGGGGTCGGCGAGGAACTGCTTGATCTCCGCCAGTTCGGTGATGGCCGCCTCCTGGCCGGCGACGTCGTCGAAGGTGGCCCTCGACGCTCGGGCGTCGACGCGGCGGGCCCCGCTGCGGACGGCGAACAGCCCCGAGCCGCGGCTGAACGACACGATGAGGTACACGAAGACCACGACGACGATGAGGGCGGGGAGCAGCACCGTCGCCGGGTACAGCAGGCGCTTCGAGAACTGCTGCTCGATGGTCGTCGGCACGCGGTTGGCGAGCAGGATCTCCAGCAGCCGCTCGCGGGAGTTGCCTTCCCGCAGGTAGGGGGTGTTGTACTGGCCGATGGTGCCGTCGTCGCGCTCGTACCGGCCCACCACGAAGGCGTCCTGGTCGAGGATGCGGGCGTCGACGATCCGTTCCCGGCCGGCCAGCTCCACGAAGGTGTCGATCCGGAGGCGGTCGCCGGCCACATCGGGGCGTGAGTTGGCGAGCACGGCGACGTAGCCGGCCACGAGGAGGGCGACGGCCACGCCGGCCCACACGCCCGCCGTGGGACGCCCACCCTTCGGAAGCCGCCTGCGTCCCCGCTTGCCGGGCATCCCACTCCTCCTCGGCGCCGTGCTCAGGCAGAACGGTAAGCGCAGGCGACGGCGCCCGCCGGGCGCGCCCACGCCGGCGCGTACGGCGGCGGCGCGCCGGTCCGGAGCGAGGGGTCCCGGGTCGTCAGGTCCCGAGTGAGGTGCAGCCGGTGACGGGCTGGTTGAGGGTGGTTGATCCCATCGATCCGCGGAACTGGGCGGAGCCGAAGGCGAACACCCCGCCATCCCGGGCGCAGAGCCAGTAGCCCCCGCCGGGGGCCGCCGCCACGCCCACGATCGGAGAGTTGAGGCGGAGGGCGCCGGTCGAGCCACGGAAGGCGGCATCGCCGAAGGCGAACACCCCGCCGTCGGCCGCCACGATGTGGTAGCCGCCCCCCGACCCGCTGGCCGCGAGGCCGACCACGGGCTGGGTCAGCGCCAGGTTGCCGGTCGAGCCGCGGAAGGCGGCGTCGCCGAAGGCGAACACGCCCCCGTCGGCCGCCACCAGCCAGTACCCGCCGCCCGACGGCGTGCGCTCGATGGCGACGATCGGCTGGGCCAGCTTGAGGGCGCCGGTGGAACCCCGGAACGCCGCGGCGCCGAAGCTGAAGACCCCGCCGTCGGCGGCGACCAGGTCGTAGCCCTGAGCCGGCGCGTCGGGCGGCGGCGGCGGTGCCGGCGCCACGCTGCGGAAGATGTAGAGCCTGCCCTCCCGCAGCGTGGTGTCGGTGTGGAAGCCGGCCGAGACGGCGAAGTCGATGAAGCCGTCGCCGTTCAGGTCGCCGAGCTGCGCCACGCCCTGGCCGAACCCGCTGTTGAGGCGCTGATCGGGGTCGGGGAACGACCGGACGACCTGCTCGGTGGCCGGGCTGAAGACGTGGACATCGGCCAGGAACTGATTGTCCTGGTCGCCCGTCTGCCACGGGCCGGCGTTGCCGACCAGGATCTCGTTGCGGGGATCGCCGGCCACGTCGCCCAGGCCGGAGAAGGGCGCGCCGAAGTTCTCGCCCCGGTGTGGTGTCGGATCGTCGAGGCGGCCCAGCGTCGTCCCGCTGGCTGACGCGCGGTAGTCACCGTTGAGGATGTAGGCCCGGCCCTGGTGGGTGAACTGCACTCCCTGGCCCACGGCGGCGACGAGGATGTCCGGCGCCACCGTGTTCCCCACGTCGCCGATGGCGGTCGACATCGTGCCCACGGTGTAGCCGAACAACGTGCCGGCCTGAGGCTCGGGGTGCGGGTACATCCGCAGGACCGATCCAGTGGGGCCGTCGAGGAGCCAGACCACGCCGGCGCTCGGGAACCCGGGCGGGAACTCGGCCTGGTGCTGGGCGACCACGAACTCCGGCAGCCCGTCGCGAGCCGAGGTGCGGTTGGCGGTGGCGCACGTCTCGCCCGGGCCGGGGTCGGCCGTGCACCGGCCGAGGTCGCCCACGGGCAGGATGGCGTGACCGAAGCGGTCGTGGGGCTCGCCGCTCTGCGACATCGGGTTCTTCACCACCCGGTGCGGCGTCTCCAACACGACGTTCGGGTCGCTGCCGGCGACGTCCTCGCCGCGGAAGACGTAGACGCGGCCCGAACCCGGGCACGGTCCCGGCGTGCACGACGGGTTGGTGGCCGGGCCCTCCTCCCGGAAGGTGGGGTTGCCGACGATGAAGTCGCCGACGCCGCCCCCGTCGAGGTCGCCGATCTTGACGGCAGGGGGGGCGTCGTCCGGGAAGGCGCTGGCGGGCGACACGATGGCGCGGCCGAACCCGAACCCCTTGCCGCCGGGGAACGCCGCCGACTCCGACGCCCGGTCCGCCGGCGGCATCTGCACCCGCTTGAGGACGGCGCCGGTGGCGCCGTCGAACACGTACGCCCGCCCCAGATCGGGTGTCTCCAGGTCCACGCCGTAGGCTCCGACGATCACCTCGGGGACGCCGTCGGGGGGCCCGATGGGGTTGGCCGGACAGGTCTGGCTGGTCTGCCCGCCGGGGCACGAGCCCAGGTCGGCGAGCTTGGCCGGGTACACGAAGTTCCCGACCGTCGTCCCCGCCGAGGCCGGGTCCGGGAGGGTCAGCGTGCGGATCGTCGTTCCGTCGCCACCGCTGATCAGGTGGATGGAGCCGGGCCCGTTGTACTGCGGGACGAGCAGGTCGTCCCTGCCGTCGCCGTCGAGGTCGCCGCCGTTGGCGATGCCCAGCCACCCGAGCTGCCCACCCTGCGCCGGCGTGGGGCTGTTGAGGCGCTGGACCTCGTAGTCGGCGGCCAGCCGGAGCCCGGCTGCCTGGGCCGACGCCGCAGGCACGGTGGCGCCGACGCCCCAGGCGGCGGTGCAGGCCAGCATCCCGGTGACGGCGGCCAGGCCGCGGCGGACCGATCGGTGTCTCGGCATGATGCGCACTCCCCGGAGCGCTAGGAGCCCGAAGGCTGGTGGATGTCGGCGGCCTCGTCGGTCGCCGGGACCGTCGCCCGGCGGCGGCGGATCGTCGCCAGGGCGAACGCCCCGAAGACGGCGACCAGGCCGACGCTGAGCAGCCCGACGCCGACGGCCAGACCGCTGCCCGGCGAGCCGCCCGGAGAGGCCCCCTCCAGACTGGCCAGCGCCCCGGTGCCGAAGAGGTGCGGCCGGGCCGGTGCCACCGGCTCCGCCGGTACGTCCACGGCCGGTTCGTCCACCACGACCGGCTCGGCAGCTACGGGAGGTGCCGGGGTGACGGCGGCCGGTTCGGCCGGACCGGGCGCCACCGACGGAGCGGGAGGCGCCGCACGCGGTGCCGGTCGGGCGACGGCGGCGGGCCGCGGCTGGGGCTCGGGCGCTGGGTCGGGGGCGGCCACCGGCACGGGGGCGGGCTCCTGGGCGGCCGGTGCAGGCGCCGCCGGCCCCGGGGCCGCCGCGGCTTGCTCGACGGGCTGGGCGACGGGCTGGGTGATCTCGAAGGCTGCGGGCGCGGGCGCACGCCGGCTGGCGTCGGTCTCCTGGGGGACGGCAACGAGGTAGTGGACGCCGGCCGGCGCCTCGGGGATGGTGAAGGTGACGGCGAAGGTGCCGCTCGGTGCCGTAGCGAGAACGGTGCCCGACGCCGATCCCCAGCGAAGCTCCACCGGAGCGTTGCCGAAGCCGGTGCCCTCCACCCGGACCTCGGTGCCGGCGGGCCCGGATGGCGGCGTGACGGCGATGGTCCCCTGCCCGGTGCACGCCCAGCTCACGGCCGCTCCGGCCAGCACCGCGCCGACGATGCCTGCCGCCACGACCACCGCTCGTCGCAATCT
This sequence comes from Acidimicrobiia bacterium, assembly GCA_046566225.1. Taxonomy (GTDB): domain Bacteria; phylum Actinomycetota; class Acidimicrobiia; order Acidimicrobiales; genus DATLFN01. The sequence continues at coordinate 9,212 of JBKHXC010000253.1, read as the reverse complement.
CGAGTCGCGCACCGCCGCCTCCCCCTGCCGGCCAACCGCTACCTGCAAACCTAGAGCCGCGAGGGCCACGTTGCAACCGCCCCCGTCGCCGCCCTCGGCCACCGCCCCGGCGACCATCGGGTACACAGACGGGTGTCCCGCCCACCTCCACTCCCCGGCCAGCGAGACGCCTGGGCCACCGGGACGTCGTGGGCCCGAGGGTTGGTTCGTTCGTTAGTCTGCGGGGAGAGGAAGAGTCAGGAGGTCGAGCGATGGCCGACGTGGGAGATCGGATCGTCGTCGAATCGGAGAAGGTGGGCGCACCGCCCCGGCGCGGCGAGGTCGTCGCCGTCTCCGGGCGGATGCTCACCGTGCGCTGGGAGGGCGGCGAGCAGTCGACGTTCGTGCCCAGCGCCGGCTCCCTGCGGATCGAGGAGCCGGCGAACCGCAGCTAGCCGGCGACGCCCCTCCCGCCGCCCGCCGCCCGGGCGACGTCCTCGGTGAGGGACCGGCGGGACAGGCCGATGGTGGAGAGCCAGCCGCCCACGAAGAGGAGCAGCACGGGGAGGGCCAGCTCGCGGGCGGCGTCGGCCAACTGGGCGTTCAGGAAGGCGCCCACGCTGGCCGGGCAGCTCTCCTGGCGGCTGCAGAACCGCACGGTGCGCAGGTGCCAGCCCAGCTCCCGGTCCTCGTAGACGACCTGCTGGTGCCCGGCCGCCTCGGGGACGGCGGGGCGGACGCGGACCACCCCGTCGTCGAGGATGACGTCGCCCCCGGGCGATCCCGGCAGCTCGGCGGCCCACGTCCCGTCCGGCCGGGTGAAGCACACCGGCGAGCCGGGCACGGCGTCGAGCACGAACGACGACCGCTCGTCGAACAGCAGGACGCTACTGGCGACGGGCGACACCGCGTGCTGCCCGGCGGGGCAGCCCAGCCCGGGGGGCAGCCGGTCGGGACGGGCCAGGACGGGCCGGGCGCTGCCCACGTTGCGGAGCCGGAACCGGGCCCCGGGGTCGGGCGCCGGGTTGGCCGGGCGCCGGCCCGCCCCCACGTCGGCCACCAGCGCCTCCACGAACGGCGCCAGGAGCTCGGCGGTGCGCCGGTGGCCCTCGGGCTTGGGGTGGAGGCTGCCGTGGATCCAGTTGCGGGGGTTCACCCGGGCCGGGAACGAGCCCTCCACCGGGCTGAAGCTGAGGAAGTTCATGACCGTGTCGTCGGGGCCGTCGCCGTCGCAGATCCGGGCCCCGTCGTAGGCGAAGAGCTGGTCCTCGAAGAAGTTGACCCCGGCGTTGGCGGCCGAGACGCGGATGCGGTCGTTGAGCACGGTGACGAACTCCGACAGGAACTCGTGCTCGGCGTCGTGGAGGACCGACCAGCCGCAGCTGCGCTCCGTGAGCATCAGGGGGTAGGGGATGGCGACCACCGGCACCCCCGGGAGCCGCGCCTTGACCTGCTCGAAGGCGCGGGTGATCTTGGGGCCCACCTGGTCGAGGTTGGCCAGCCACATCTCCCGCAGGGCGTCGCAGGACCCCGGCAGCGTGCAGCCCTGGCCCACGTCCCCGAACCGGGCGTCGTTGCCACCGATGCTGACCAGGGCCACCTCCACCCGCGACACGTCGGCCGGCAGGTTGTCGAGCTGGGGGAGGGCGCCGGGGACGCCGGGCGGCGAGGCCGGCTCCTGGCCCGGCGGGGAGTGGAGCTGGGCGGCCTTGGCGCCCGAGCAGGCGAAGAAGTCGAGGGCCATGCCCAGCCGGCGGGCGACCAGGTAGGGGAAGGCGGAGGGGCTGCGCCGGCACTCGTTCTCGTCCTCGCCCCGCACGTTGGTGCCGGCGAAGTAGGTCGGCGAGCCCTCGCCGGAGATGTAGGAGTCGCCCAGGGCCACGATGCGCCCGGCGGCCCCCGGGTTGGGGTCGGTGGAGGCCTCGTCACTGCGGTCGAGCAGCACCCACACCGACACCAGCCCGACGACGACGACGACGAGCAGCCCCTCGCCCCGCATCACGAACGAGGCGCCGGCCAGGGCCACGATCCCGGCCACGGCCAGCGCCGGCCAGACCGGGATCTTCAGTCGGAGGCCCACGAGCACGTAGGCGCCGACGACGAGCAGCACCGCGCCCAGGGCGGCGACGGCGACGGGCGGGACGGGCCGCAGGCCGAGGCGGGGCCAACCCTCGCTCATGGCCATGACGCCGAACGCCAGGAGCACGGCGCCCGAGAAGGCCGCCCCGCTGCTGGCCAACCGGCTGGCCAGGACGAGCACGACGGCGCCACCGGCGGCGGTCGCCACCCCGGTCCAGGTGGCCCACCGGACCAGGCCCGGCTCGGCCAGGGCCCGCCGCAACCCCCGCCGGCACAGGGCCAGGCCGGCCAGGGCCAGGAGCGCGCCGAGCGGCCGGGACGCCGCCCACGGGCTGGCCAGGCCCAGGGCCAGGCCGGCGGGGACGCCCCCGATCCAGCCCCGCCGGGTGGCCCGGCGCAGCAGGGCGCCGGCCGGCAGGAGCCCGCCCACGACGAGCACCAGCGCCAACCCGGCCAGCCAGGCCGCCTCGGCGGCGAAGGCGAGGGCCATGGCGGCCGCCCCGGCGGCCAGGAGGCCGACCGCCGCCGCCAGGAAGGGCCGGGGGCGGCGGTCGGCCCAGGCCCGCACCCGCTCGTTCACCAGCCACAGCCCCACCGTGGTCAGCAGCACCCCGGCCACGCCGTAGCCGACCGCCGACGAGCGCACCGCCCAGGCCAGCAGGCCCACCCCGGCGAGGGTGGCGGCCAGGCCGGCGGCGAACGACTGGGCCGGCCTCTCCCCGGCCCGAGCCCGCGCCCGCACGCCGATCCGGTCGGCGCCGGCCAGTCGACCCCCCTCGACGAGCATGGGGCGAACGCTACGTCTACGCTCGGTCGCCGTGCGGGGGCGACCGTCGTGGCTCGGCGACCGGTCGCCCGTCAGGCGGGGCGTGGCCGTCTTCGGGCTGGTGGGCGTGGCGGTCGCAGTGGTGGCCGCGGTGGGCGCCGCCGTGGGCTTCCCGCCCGGCTACAACGGCGCCCAGTCCGCCTCCGCCGGCTGGCTGGCGGACCGCCCCGCGCGGTGGGCGGGCTGGCGCGACGCCGCCACGCGCGACCTGGTGGTCTTCGTCCCCGCCTACGTGGCCGTGGGCGTGGCGGTGCTGGCCTGGGCCATGCCCACCCGGGCGTGGCGAGCGCGGTCGATCGCCGCGCTGGCCGCCGCCGGCCTGGCCGACGTGGTGGAGACCGTGCTGTTCCGGGGGACGCTCGACCGGCTCCTCGCCGGGTCGGCCGCCGCCGACCTGGCCACCCGCACCCGGGTGACGCAGGCCGCCACGGTGGTGAAGTACGGCTCCTTCGTCCTGGTGGCGGGGACGCTCGGGTGGTGGTGCTGCCGCCCGGGATCCTTGCGCCCGTGACCGACCGGCGTCAGGCCAGCCTCAACGGGTCGCCGGAGTAGGTCCCGGCGAAGGGCGTGGCCCGCTTCTCTTCCGGGCGAACGCCCTCATCGGTCGCCAGGACGGAAGAGAAGCGCTAGGGAGCGGCGGGAGGGGCGGGGGCGGGCGTGGGCGCCGCCGTGGTGTCCGGTGTCGCCGGCGCCGGTGCGGGCGCCGGCGTGGTCGTGGTCGGGGTCGTGGTGTCGACCGGCACGGTGGGCAGGATCGGCGCCGGCGCCGCCGTGGTGGTGGTCGGCTCCGTGGGGGGGACCGTGGTGGTCGCCGCCGGGTCCTCGGGGGGGAGCGGCTCGTTGAACGGCACGGGGGCCCGGGTGCCGCCCAGCACGTAGACGGGCGTGCCGATCGGCACCGTGTCGTGGAACCACTTGGAGGCGCTCATGGGGATGCGCACGCAGCCGTGCGAGGCGGGGCCGGCGGGCACCGACGGGGAGCCGTGGATGGCGATGCCGCCGTTGAAGTACAGCGGGTTGTAGAGCTTGCCGAGGCGGCTGACCCGCAGGCCGTTGATCTTGCGCAGCACCTTGAACGAGCCGCCCGGGGTGACGGCCTTGGCGCACTGGCCGTCCACGCAGTAGCGCTTGTTGTTGCCGGTCGACACCGACAGCGTCCGCACCAGCTGGCCGCCCTGCCAGAGGGCGAGGACCTGGCGGGGCAGGTCGATCTCGATGCGGTCGGGCCCGCCCTCGGCGAACATGGGGCCGGGGAGCTGGGCGGTCCCCAGGGCGGCGATGACGTCGTCGGTGGCCCGCCCGGTGCGGGCCATGCCGTGCACCTTCTGGAACGCCATCACGGCGTGACCGGTGGTGGCGTCGAACGTGCCGTCCACCGGGCCGGTGTCGAAGCGGAGGGCGGCCAGCTTCTGCTCCAGGGCCAGCACCTGGGGCCCCGACGCGCCCCGCCCCAGCCCGGGCGGCGGCGCCGTGGTGGCGGTCGTGGCCGGCGCCGGGGCGGTGGTGGGCGCCGTCGGGGTGGTGGGCGCCGTCGTGGTGGTGGGCGCCGTGGTGGTCGTGGTCGGCAGGCGCACGGCGGCGGCCGGCTCGGGCGGCGGCCCGCTGTAGCTGCGGCAGCCGGCCACGACCAGGGCCAGCGCCGAGGCGGCGGCCGTCAGCTTGACGAGTGGGGTGGGGGGCATGGGCGGGACCGGTGGGGGAGGGGGAAGTGGCGTCGGCTGGGCATCACGGCATTCTCGGACGCCACAGTACGAGGAACCATTCCAAGAAATCGAGCCGGTTACACGCCGGGCGCCGGCTGGGGCGCGACGGCGGGCTCCGACGGCCGGTCGTCGAGCGTGGCCAGGAAGCCGGGCCGGGCCACCCGCAGCCACGCCACCACCGCCGCCAGGACGACGGCGCCGCCGATGGTCACGTCGGCCAGGCCGACCCGGTCGGCGAGCACGCCCTGCACCAGGGCGCCCACCGGGTAGATGGTCCCCAGGGCAACGAAGAACAGGCTCGTCACCCGCGCCCGGTAGGCCTCGGGGGCCCGGACGAGCACCACGGTGCTGAGGCCGGTCAGCACGCCGATGTAGACCAGGCCGACCGCCCCGAGGGCGGCCACGGCCGTCGCGGGGGTGGGGGCGACGGCGTAGAGGCACAGGGTGGCGGCGGTGGTGACCAGCGACGCCACGATCACCCGCCGGCGCCCGAGGCGGGCGGCGAGCGGCGCCACCAGCAGCGCCCCGGCCACCGCGCCCACGCCCTGGGCGGTGGTGAGCGCCCCGGTCACCGCCGCGGTGGCCTTGGCGCCGCCCGAGGACACCAGCGCCGCCTTGGCGGGGACGAGGGCGATGAACGGCGAGAGGAGGAAGGCGGCCAGGGAGATGAGGGCGATGGCCGACCGGCACGCCGGCTCCCGCCAGGCGACGCGGGCGCCGTCGGAGATCGACCGCCACAGCCGCTCGGGGGCGGCGGGGGGCCGGGGCGGCACCCGCAGGACGACCAGGGCGGCGACCACGACGAGGAACGAGGCGGCGTTGACGGCGAAGGCGAGGGTGAACGACCCCACGCCGATGACGACGGCGGCCAGCGCCGGCCCCACCACCCGGCCCAGGTTGTACTGCGCCATGCCGAGCGAGGAGGCGGCGAGGACCTCGCCGGCCGGCACCAGGTCGGGCACCAGGGCCTGCTGGACGGGGAGCATGAGGGCCGCCACGCAGCCGGCCACGAACACCATGGCGGTCACCGCGCCGGGCGACGCCCGGCCGGTGGCCGACAGGGTGGCCAGGCCGCCGGCCAGCGCCGCCTCGACCAGGTTGCCGGCCAGCAGCCACCGGCGGCGGTCGGTGCGGTCGGCGATGGCGCCCCCCAGGGGCGACAGCAGCCCGAGGGGCAGGAAGGCGGCGACGGCCACCAGCGCCGTCCACCCCGCCCTCCCCGTGCGCTCGGTGACCAGGGCGCCCACCGCCACCGTCTGCATCCAGGTGCCGACGTTGGAGACCAGGCTCGACGTCCACAGCAGGGCGAAGCCGCGGTGGCGGAGCGGCGCGAACGAGGAGCCGAGCACGCGGCGGGGCACGGGCGGGCCGGCGGCCGCTCAGCCGGAGACGGCGACGGCCCGGGTGGGGCAGCGCCGGGCGGCGTCGCGCACGGCTGCCTCCAGCGCCGGGCCGGGCGCCTCCTGGCGCACCGTCACGCCCCCCGGTCGCAGCTCGAACACCTCCGGCGCCAGGCGGGCGCACACGCCGTTGCCCTGGCAGCGCTCGTCGTCGACGTCGACCCGGATCACCCGCCGGCGCCCGCCCCGGCGGCCACCGCCTCGTCGAGGCCCTGCTGGAGGGTGTTCCACGACAGGGTGGCGCACTTGATCCGGACGGGGAAGCGCACCACCCCCTGGAGCGCCTCCAGGTCGCCCAGGCTCACCGACTCCGCCCGGCCGGCGGCGATCGTCGCCGCCGGCTCGGGCTCGCCGTCGGCGTCCAGGCGCTGCTCGTGGACCGACATCATCCCCTTGAAGGCCCGGATGACCGCCCGGGCCTCGTCGACCGTCCTGCCCTTGACCGCGGCCGACATCATCGACGCCGACGACTGGCTGATGGAGCAGCCCTGCCCGCCGATCCTGAGGTCCGACACCACGCCGTCCTCCACCAGCAGGTACACCACGATCTCGTCGCCGCAGAGGGGGTTGTAGCCCTCGACCCGCAGGGCCGGGGGCGAGGCCAGCTCCCCCCGGTTGCGGGGGGAGCGGTAGTGGTCCAGGATGATCTCGCGGTACAGGTCTTCGAGGCCCATGGTCCGCCTCCTAGCAGAACAGGTCGGCCGTGGCGTCGAGGGCCTCGGAAAGGGCGTCGACGTCGGCCTCGTCGTTGTAGACGTAGAACGATGCCCGAGCGGTGGCGCCGACGCCCAACCGGCGCATGAGCGGCTTGGCGCAGTGGTGCCCGGCGCGGATGCACACGCCCGACTGGTCCAGCACCTGGGAGACGTCGTGGGGGTGGACGTCGCCGAAGGCGAAGGACACCACGCCGCCGCGCTCGGCCGGCTCGGAGGGGCCGAAGATGCGGATGCCGTCGCCGTGGCGGGCGGTCAGGGTGCGCATGGCGTAGGCGGTGAGGCGGACCTCGTGCTCGCGCACCGCCTCCATGCCCAGGCCGCCCAGGTAGTCCACCGCCGCCCCCAGGCCGATGGCCTCGGCGATGGGGGGGTGCCGGCCTCGAACTTCCACGGCAGCTCGTTGGCGGTGAACCCGTCGAGGCGGACGTCGCGGATCATCTCCCCGCCGCCCAGGAAGGGGGGCATGGCCTCCAGCAGCTCGCCGCGGCCCCAGAGCACGCCGATGCCGGTGGGGCCGAGCATCTTGTGGCCGGTGAAGGCGAAGAAGTCGGCGCCCAGCCCCGCCACGTCGGTGACCAGGTGCGGCGCGTACTGGGCGCCGTCGACGACCACCACCGCGCCGGCGGCGTGGGCCGCGTCGGCCAGCCGGCGGACCGGGGTGAGCGTGCCGAGCACGTTCGACATGGCGGTGACGCCCAGCAGGCGCACCCCGTCGACCAGGCGGTCGAGGTCGGAGAGGTCGAGGTGGCCGTCGTCGCCCAGGGGGACGAAGCGCAGCTCGATGCCCAGCTGGTCCTTGAGCATCAGCCAGGGCACCAGGTTGGTGTGGTGCTCGATCTCGGTGAGCAGGACGGCGTCGCCCGGGCGGAGGTTGGCGCGGCCCCAGGCGTGGGCGACCAGGTTGAGGCACTCGGTGCCGTTCTTGGCGAAGACGACCTCGCGAGGGGAGCCGGCGCCGACGAACGCCGCCACCTTGGCGCGGGCCTCCTCCATGAGCCGGGTCGCCTCCTCGGCGATGGAGTACACGCCGCGGTGCACGTTGGCGTGGGTGGTCTCGTAGTACCGGTCCATGGCGGCGAGGACGGCCTGGGGCTTCTGCGACGACGCCGCCGAGTCGAGGTACACCAGGGGGCGGCCGTCGGCCCGGGGCCGGTCGAGGATCGGGAAGTCCTTGCGGATGGTGGCGACGTCGAGGCCGCTCACCGCACCGCCCGCCACGCCTCGTAGCCCTCCTGCTCCAGGCGGCGGGCCAGCTCGGGGCCGCCGCTGTCCACGACGCGGCCGTCGACGAGGATGTGGACGCGGTCGGGCGTGAGCGCGTCGAGGATGCGCTGATAGTGGGTGATGAGCAGCACGCCCAGCTCGGGCCGGGCGGCGCGCACCTCCTCCACCCCCCGGGCGACCACCCGCAGGGCGTCGATGTCGAGGCCGGAGTCGGTCTCGTCGAGAATGGCCATGTCCGGCTCCAGGATGGCCATCTGGAGGACCTCGTTGCGCTTCTTCTCCCCGCCCGAGAAGCCCTCGTTGAGGTGGCGGTCGCCGAAGGAGGGGTCCATGTCGAGCTTCTTCATCCAGTCCATGATCGCCAGGCGGAGCTCGAGCACCGACAGGTCGATGCCCCGGCGGGCCGACAGGGCCTGGCGGAGGAACTGGATGACGGGGACGCCGGGGATCTCCTCGGGGTACTGGAAGGCGAGGAACAGCCCGGCCTTGGCCCGCACGTCGGTGGGCCACCCGGTGACGTCCTCGCCCTTGTAGACGATGCGCCCGGCGGTGACCTCGTAGTCGGGGTTGCCGAGGATGGTGTTGGCCAGGGTGGACTTGCCCGAGCCGTTGGGGCCCATGATGGCGTGCACCTCGCCGGGCAGGACCGACAGGGTCAGCCCCTTGATGATGGGGGTACCCTCCACGGCCACGTGCAGGTCCTCGATCGACAGGACGGGATCGGCCACGCCCCGAATTGTATTACCACTACGCGCGTAGGGGGAATTGCGCCACGGTGGCGGGGGGCGAGCCGGGCGGCGGGCCGCCGCCCGCCGGGGGCCACCGGTTAGCCTCGCTGCGATGGCCGACGGGTGGAACTTCACGGGCGAGAGCGTCGCCCTCGGGCGGTCGGACGGGATCGTGACCCTGGTCCAGGGGTCGGCGTTCTGCATCTCGGGGCGGTCGGGCGACCTGGTCGGCGGGGCGGCCCACGGGCTGTTCTTCCGGGACAGCCGGTTCCTGTCCCGCTACGAGCTGCGGATCAACGGCCAGCGCCCGGAGCCGCTGGCCGCCACCACCAGCGACCCCTTCAGCGCCGTGTTCGTGTCCCGCACCCGGCCCCGCTCGGGGCAGGCGGACAGCACCCTGCTCGTGCTGCGCCGGCGCTACATCGGCCGCGGGATGCGCGAGGACCTGGTCATCCGCAACTTCGCCGACGAGCCGGCCTACTGCGCGGTCGAGCTGGTCGTCGACGCCGACTTCGCCCACCTCTTCGACGTCAAGGAGGGGCGGGCGGGCGGGGCCG